>JBOHXX010000155.1:0-7620 GCA_050737675.1 Pseudoxanthomonas sp. | reverse complement strand
GAACAGGACCACGCCCAGGTTGGCTTCCAGCTTGCGGACGTGGTGGCTGACCGCGCTGGCGGTGAGATGGAGCTCTTCCGCGGCATGGGCGAAGTTCTGGTGGCGTGCCGCGGCAGCGAATACGCCGAGGGCGGGCAGCAGGGCAGGACGCAGGTTCATGGCGATCACCGAGACACAAGCCAGATTTGTGGCTACCCGCGATAGTACGCGCTTGTGGGCCTTTGGAGTTCAGGGAAAATGGTTGTCAGGCACAAATATGGAGCGGGTGCGATGTCGGTGGAAAGTACAACGGTGACACTTGGACAAGGACCTGTGGCGATCGCGCGAGACTGGCGCACGCCGCTGGAATTGCTGCTGCTCGGCGCCATCTGGGGTGGCTCGTTCCTGTTCATGCGCATTGCAGCCAAGCCGTTCGGGGCCTTCGCCCTCGTTGATATCCGCCTGGCCCTGGGGGCATTGGTGATGCTGCCTTTCCTGTGGCGCGACCGGGCGGCCTTCAATCGCGGCCTGTGGCGGAAGCTGGCCCTGATCGGCCTGATCAACTCGGCCATTCCCTTCCTGCTGTTCGCCTGGGCCGCGCAGCGCGCGCCTGCGGCCATCGGCGCCATCTGCAATGCCATGACCGTGCTGTTCGCGGCCCTGGTGGCGTTCCTGTTCTTCGGCGAAAAGATCGGCGTGCGCCGTGCGCTGGCCTTGCTGGTGGGTTTTGCAGGTGTGGTGCTGTTGGCGACCAGCAAGGTGGCCGGACTGAGCGTGGGCTGGGCAGTGGTGGCGGGCGCGACGGCGGCCTTGTTGTATGGCGTCGGCCTGAACCTGGTGCGCCGGCACATGGCGCATCTGCCGCCGGCGGCGTCGGCAGGCAGCACCTTGGGTTGTTCGGCTTTGCTGCTGGCGCCGTTCGCGGCGACGCATTGGCCCACGGCGGCGATTCCCGCGGCGGCCTGGTTCAGCGCCATCGCCTTGGGCGTGTTGTGCACCGGCTTCGCCTTCCTGATGTATTACCGCCTGATCCAGCGCATCGGCCCCACCCGCACGGCGGTGGTGACGTACCTGGTGCCGCTGTTCGGCGCAGCCTTCGCCTGGTTGTTCCTGGGCGAGCCGATAACGCCGAGCATGATCGCCGCCGGCCTGCTGATCCTGGGCAGCGTCGCGGTCAGCCAGCGAGCCGCAAGGAAATGACCATGGCCATCGCGGTGCAGAAGCGGGTGGTGTTCGATTTCGAGATCGCAACAGCAATGGTGGTGGTCTGCAGGGGCAGGAATTCCGCCTGGATATCGAAAGCGATGAAATTTCAGATGCCGAGCTTGCCGACTACATCGTCAACGACATGCGTCTGCTGATGGTTGGTGCGGTGCGGATCCGCAACAAGCGGATCATTGAGGAAGCGCACAAACGGATTGCATGAAACTGCCGGTCGTCATCCCCGCCTTCGCGGGTATGACGAAATCTTTTTTATTTTGCGTCTAAATTCTTCGGTGCACGCACCGGCAACGGCACGTTGCACAAGTCGATATGCCCGGCGGGACGCTTGTAGAAATCGTCGCGGCGGTTGCGGCGCGCTTCGGTCGCTTCGACAAACGCCTTGCTGTCGGTGCGCAACAGCTGCAGCGGCACACGTTCGGCTTCGGGCAGCTCGCTGGCGAGCTTGATCGACTTGATCGTGGTGCGCAGTTCGGGGTTCTCGTAGAAACCCATAGGCGCCGGCCCGCGCGGGATCACGCTGAGCAACTCCATGCCCTGCACGACGCGGCCGACCACGGTGATGTTGTCATCCAGCTGGCGTGGCGACTGCCCATCGACCACGTAGAGTTCCGCGCCGATGCTGCTGTCCGCGTCGTTGCTGCGGCCTGCGCCCAGGGTGCCGTAGCAGTGCGCCAGCCAGGTGGTGCCGGCCTTGGGATCGTGTCCCACCGGGAAACCATCGACGAAGCCCACCTGCGGCGCCCAACCGTCGCTGTCGGGCAGGCGGTCGAACTCGAGGCCAGCCGCAGCGCGGTGGAATTCGGCCGGCAGTTTTTTCTTCGCCGTTCCCAGCGATCGGGCCTTGGCCGGATCGTCGCCATCCGGGTCGCCGAACTGCACGACGAAGTTGTCCTGCGAACGGTAGATGCTCAGCCCGTCCCAGAAGTGTTCACGGGCCATCGTCTGGATGTTGCCGACGTGAGCGGGCGCGAACTGCGGCGCCAGTTCGATGACGACGCGGCCGGATTCCAGTTCTAGGTAGAGAGTGTTGGCTGGATCCAGCGTGCGCCAGGCATCGGTCGGCGCGGCATCGATGATTTCCTGCGCGCTCCTGTACTTCGCGGGTTCCGTGGCAATGGCCGATGCCGAAGCGAGCAGGGTGGCCAGGGCGAAGGACAACAGGGTGCATGCTTGCATGGCAGGGTTTCCCGTGAGAAGTGAGGCCGATTCTACGGCTACTCGCAGCGCACGAAAAACGGGCCGCATCAGCGGCCCGTCCGTTTGCACTCATACACCAGCCTATTTCGGCAGCGCGTAGGCGATCACGTAGTCGCCTTCCTTCGTCTCCATGAAGTGGTGGCCGCCGGCCATGATCACCAGGTACTGGCGTCCGCCGGCTTCGTACACCATCGGCGTGGCCTGGCCGCCGGCGGGCAGTTTGTCCTGCCAGACGGTCTTGCCGGTATCGATGTCGATGGCGCGGATCAAGTCGTCGGTGGCCGCGGCGATGAAGACCAGGCCGCTCGCGGTAACCGCGGCACCGCCATTGTTCGGCGTGCCGATTTCGATCGGCAAGCCGGAGTGGATGCCGAACGGACCATTGCCGCGGGCGCTGCCGAATGGACGATCCCACAAGGTCTTGCCGGTCTTCAGGTCGACCGCGCGGATGCCGCCATAAGGCGGCTGCTTGCACAGCAACTTGGTGAAGGGCAGGCGCCAGCCCGCATTGACGTTGATCGCGTAGGGCACGCCGATCTGCGGGTCGCCCGCACCTTCGCCCTTGGATTCGCCGCCGCCCAGCGGCAACTGGTCGCGCGGCAACCAGCCCTTGGCGTTGGCCACGGCACGCGGTACCAGCAGGTTGTAGTTGGGCATGTCGTTGTAGTTGGCGACAATAATTCCGCGCGAAGTGTCGATCGCGATCCCGCCCCAGTCCGAACCTCCGTTGTAGCTGGGGTATTCGATGGAATGGCGGTCCGCGGTCGGCGGCGTGTAGAAACCGTCATAACTCGCGTGGCGGAATTGCAGGCGACAGGCCAGCTGATCCAGTGGGGTCATGCCCCACATGTCGCGTTCGGTCAGGTCGTCCTTGCGCAGCGTGTGATAGAGCGAGAACGGCTGGGTCTTGCTGCGCTTGTCCGGTTCCACGCCGCCCTGCGGCACCGCGCGTTCCTCCACGCCCACCAGCGGCTGGCCGCTGCGACGGTCGAGCACGAAGATCTCGCCCTGCTTGCTGGGCAACACGATCGCCGGCACCGGGCCGTTGGCGGTGGGGAAATCCACCAGCGTGCCCTGCGAGCCCAGGTCGTAATCCCACACATCGATGTGCGTGGTCTGGAAATGCCATGCCGGCTTGCCGGTGGTCACGTCCAGCGCGACCAGCGAGGTGCCGTATTCGTTTTCCGGCGCGGTGCGCGAACCACTGAAGTAGTCAGCGCCGGAATTACCCATCGGCAGATAGACGTAGCCCAACTGTTCGTCGCCCGATGCTGTGGTCCACATGTTGGGCGTGCCGCGCGTATAGGTCTGTCCTTCCGGCGGCAAGCCGTTGATCGCCGGATTGGCCAGGTCCCAGGCCCAGCGCAACTGGCCGGTGACCGCGTCGTAGCCCTGGATAACGCCCGAGGGTGCGTAGCGGTATTGCCCGTCGAGCACCTGGTGCCCGGTCACCACCACGCCACGCACGATGGTCGGTGGCGAAGTGATCGACACCATGCCCGGGTAGGTTTCGCCCATGCCGGCGGTGATGTCGACCTGGCCATTGTTGCCGAAGCCAGCGCACGGCTTGCCGTTGCGTGCATCGACCGCGATCAGGCGGCCGTCCAGGGTGCCCTCGATGATGCGGGTCTCGCAGGCGGGCTCAGGCGGCGCCACGGGCGGTGGCGGTGGGCCGGGATTGGTGCTGGCCAGCGAAGGCGGCTTGTCCGGCAACGGCGGAACCGGCGTTTCGTAATAGGCCACGCCGCGGCAGGCGGCGGTGTAGGGAATGGACTCGTCCTTGACCTTGGGATCGTAGCGCCACAACTGTCTGCCGGTGGTCGCCTGCAGCGCGATCAGCTGGTTGCGCGCGGTGCACAGGTAAACGATATCGCCGATCTTGAGCGGCGTGGTCTCGGCGCCCCAGCGCTGGCCCGGCAAGTCGCCGGTGCGGAATTCCCAGGCGCGTGCGAGCGTGGCCACGTTGCCGCGATTGATCTGCTTGAGCGGTGAATAGCGGGTGGCGTCGTAGCCGCGTCCGTAAGCCGCCCAGTCGCCATCGGCCTGCGGCGTCAGCGACGAGATTGTCGACGCATTTGCTACCTGCGGTCCGGGCCCGACCGCGGGAGTCACGTAGTAAGGCTGGAACGCCAATGCAAAAGCAGCTACGAAAATCGCCGCAAGCAAGCCTGCGGAGAGTCGCGACAAGGTTTTCGATACGGGGCGCCGCAGGTGCGGCGCCAGCAGGGCGACGAAGAAACCGAACGCGGTGACCAGTCCCATGCGCGGCACCCAGCGCCAGTAGTCCGATCCGGATTCCCATAGCGTCCACAGCAAGGTGCCGGTGAAGACCAGCACGTACCACCAGAAGCCGCTGCTGCGCGCGCGGACCAGCTGCACGCCGGAAGCCAGCATGCCCAGGCCGGCAAGCAGGTAGTACCAAGAACCGCCCAGCGTGACCAGCCAGCCGCCACCTGCCGCCAATGCAAGTCCTACCAGCGCGATCAGCAGGCCAAGAGGCGGAAGCAGCCAATGACCCTTGCGAGAGTGGCTATCGTGATTCGGCATGGGGCGTCCTTGGTTGGTGAAACAGCAATTACAGCCGAGTTTACGCCGCGCGATCGGCGGGTGGCATTGCGCGGGAGCCGGACGATCCGTTGCGGGCGATGGATCTTCGCGAATGGTGTTCACAAGCCGCGATGCGATGCACGGACAGCGCCATGCCTGCCGATACCCCGACTAATGGCACATTCGCTATACATAACTAAGCAATAGTATTCCCTCCAACCTAGCGGGCCCACCGCAAGGGAGGGGTCATGAACGAATCCGATCTACACCTGAAGAAGTTCCAGAAAGAGCTCAGCACCGGCACCGTGTCGCTGGTCCTGCTGGCGGTACTCTCGAAGGCACGGGAGCCGATGTATGGCTACCTGATCGCCAAGCAGCTGGAGCGCGTAGGGGAAGGCGTGCTCAGCGGCAAACAGAGCGCGCTGTATCCGGTGCTGAGGAATCTCGAAGGCGGGGGCTTGCTGGAAAGTTTCATCGAGCCTTCCATGTCCGGCCCGCCACGCCGTTACTACCGCATCACCGAAGCAGGGCAAACCACCCTGCAGCAATGGGTCGCCGCCTGGCGCGCGACCCGCGACTCCGTAGATTCCGTCCTGCTGGGGATACTCGAATGAACGCCAATATGCCTCTCGAAAGCTTGCTGCCCACCACCATTCCCGAATACCTGGAACACCTGCGTGCCGCGCTGCGCGGTGCCGACCCGGCCATGGTCCAGGACGCGCTGTACGACGCAGAGGAATACCTGCGTTCGGAGCTCGCCGAACAGTCCGGCAAGAGTGAGGCGGAAGTGATTGCCTCGGTCGCCGGCAGCTACGGCGCGCCGGAGGAGGTCGCCGAGATCTATCGCGACACCGAAGTCACGGTCAACCGGGCCCTGCGTGCGCCGCCGCCGCGCAAGCGCGAGTCGGCCCTCGGCAAGTTCTTCGGCGTCGTCGTCGATCCGCGTACCTACGGCGCGTTGTTCTACATGCTGCTGTCGCTGGCCACCGGCATCGTCTACTTCACCGTGGTCACCACTGGGGTCAGCCTGTCGCTGGGCCTGATGATCCTGATCGTCGGCATTCCGTTGCTGGTGATGTTCCTGGCCCTGATCCGGGTGCTGTCGCTGGTCGAAGGGCGCATCGTGGAAGTACTGCTGGGCGAACGCATGCCGCGCCGGCCGCTGTACACGCAGCGTGGAAAGGGCTGGCTGGAGCGGATCAAGGAGATATTCACCGATGGCCGCACTTGGACCGCGATGCTGTACTTCCTGTTGATGCTGCCGTTGGGCGTCGCCTATTTCACCGCCGCGGTGACTTTGCTGAGCGTGTCGCTGGCCTTCATCGCAGCGCCTTTCGGTTATCTGTTCGCCAACAGCGGCTTCGGCATGACCCTGGGCGATTACGACCTGGCCGTGAATGCGCCATGGGCCCTGCCGCTGTTGTCGGTCGCCGGCGTGATCCTGTTGTTCGCCACACTGCACCTGGCGCGCGGCATCGGCAAGCTCCACGGCTTGCTGGCCAAGCACCTGCTGGTGCGCAATCCGGTGGTGTGATTGCGAGGATCCATCCGACCGCAAGAAGAATCCCGCCTTGCGGCGGGATTCTTTTATGCGGCGTATTTTGCGATGAAGTCGCGCACGTCCGGATACACCACCTCGCGCCAGCGGCGGCCGCTGAAGATGCCGTAGTGGCCGGCGCCTTTCACGGTGAGATGCTGGTGCCTGGCTTTCGGAATGCCGGTGCATAGATCATGTGCGGCGGCGGTCTGGCCCAGGCCGGAGATGTCGTCGAGTTCGCCTTCGATGCTCAGCAGCGCCGTCTTCCTGATCGCGGCCGGTTTCACCAGCTCGCCCTTGATCTTCCAGGTGCCGCGCGGCAGGGAGAATTCCTGGAACACGGTGCGGATGGTGTCCAGGTAATACTCGGCCGGCATGTCCAGCACCGCGTTGTACTCGTCGTAGAACTTGCGGTGCGAATCGGCGTCTTCCAGGTCGCCCTTGACCAGGTCGGCGTAGAAATCCCAGTGCGACATGAAATGGCGGCTGGGATTCATGGCGATGAAGCCGGCATGCTGCAGGAAGCCCGGATACACCGGACGGCCGTGGCCCGGATAGGCGGCAGGCACCGTATGGATCACGTTGTTCTCGAACCACGACAGCGGGTTCTTCGTCGCCAGGTCGTTGACCTGGGTGGGGCTGTGGCGTGCGTCGATGGGCCCGCCCATCATCACCAGCGAACGCGGCGTGGCTTCCCCGCGCGCGGCCATCAGCGAGACCGCGGCCAGCACCGGCACGGTCGGCTGGCAGACACTGATCACGCTGAGGTTTTCCGCGCCGATATGGCGGATGAAATCCTCGATGGTGGCGACGTAATCGTCCAAGCCGAACTTGCCTTCCTCCGCCGGCACCAGTCGCGCATCGATCCATTCGGTCACGTAGACCTTGTGGTCCTGCAGCAAGGTGCGCACGGTGTCGCGCAGCAGGGTGGCGTGATGGCCGGACAACGGCGCGACGACCAGCACCGCCGGCTCCTTCTTCATCGCGGCGATGCTTTTCGCTTCATCGGTGTAGCGTTTGAATCGCAGGAGGCGGCAGAACGGGGTGGTCAGGATTTCCTGTTCGACCACCGGCACCTTCGCGCCGTTGACCACGACCTGGTGGATATCCCATGGCGGCTTTTCGTAGTCCTTGCC
>JBOHXX010000154.1:0-7634 GCA_050737675.1 Pseudoxanthomonas sp. | reverse complement strand
GCTTCCAGGCGCAGGCAGGCCAGGTCAAGCCCCGAATCGCTGGCGAAGCCTGGCGAAAACCACATCACCATCGGCACGTGGGTCTGCTCCTCGGGGGCGATGGCATAGGGCACGCCGTGCAGGAACAGGCCCTTCTCGCCCAGCGATTCGCCATGGTCGGAGACATAGATCAGCGCGGTGTCGTATTCGGTCTGTTCCCGCAGGAAGCCGATGGTTTCGGCCAGCACGTGATCCGTGTACAACAGCGCGTTGTCATAGGCATTGACTATGTGCTCGCGCTGGCATTGACCCAGCTCCGGATTGTCGCAGGTAGGCGTGAAGCGTTTGAACGCCGGCGGATAGCGTTCGAAGTAATTGGGGCCATGGTTGCCCAGTTGATGCAGCACCACCACGCGATCGCCCTTCACCGGCGACAGTTGCTTCTGCAGGTCCTTGACCAGGATCTCGTCCATGCAACGCTTGTCGTTGCACAGGTCCATATCCTTGGCATCGTCGAGCCGTTCGATCGGCAGTCCGTCGCAGACGCCCTTGCAACCGGACTGGTTGTCGCGCCACAGGGTCGCTATGCCTGCGTGGTCGAGCACATGCAGCAGCGACTGGTGTGCGCGGATCTTCTTTGCGTTGTAGTCGCGGCGGCCATACGGCGAGAACATGCAGGGAAGCGAGACTTCGGTACTGGTGCCGCAGGACGTGACCCGGGGGAAATTGATCAGCCCCGGGATCCGTGCCAGCTCGGGCGTGGTCTGGCGTGCATAGCCGTTCAATCCCCAGTTCTGCGCGCGCGCGGTCTCGCCCACCACCAGCACCAGCAGCCGCGGCTTGCTGCCGGCGGCACGTGGCTGTTGCCGCGCATCGAGTCCAACTGGCAGCTGCGCTTTCTTCGGACCCGGCGGCGAGGACAGCAACACGTTGGACAGCGACACCACGTAGTTGGCCGGCGTGACCAGGTAACGCACCTCGCGATGGCTGCGGAACAGGGTGGAAAAATCCTGCGATGACAGCATCACCCCGCACCCCGCGACCACGGCCATCGCCAGCAGGAACAGCCCGCGAATGCCAAGCGCGCGCGGCCAACTGCGCCTGCGCAGGCGGATCCGCCACAACAGCGCGATCGGCAACAGGCTCCAGGCGATCGGGATCAACAACCGCGCGGACAGCAGTTCGCTGGACTCCTTGCTGTCGGTATGCAGCACGTTGCGCAGCATGTCCGGGTCCAGGTACACGCCATAGGAGACCATGTAATGGCTGGCCACCGCGGTCACCAGCAGCAGCACCGTCAGCAACGGCTTGGCGCTCCAGCGGTTGACCACCAGGCCCAGCAACAACGCATGCAGCGCGGTGATCACCAGGAACAACGAAACCACGAAGCGCCATTGCTGCAACGGATGCGTGAGCGCTGCGTGCCAGAAGGCGCCATTGCTGAAGATCGTGAAGAAAAGGCTGCACAGCACGATCAGCCATTCGCTGGAGAGCCACGGACGCTGCCGCCACCACGCAACTCCGGGATTCTGGTCCCGGCCGGAAACCTCTGCGTCCATCGGCGCAACACTCACTTCAAGGCATTGCCGACAAGCTACGTGGACGCCGCAGCAGGATCAACCGGTAGAGGACCAGCGCGGTGAGCCAGCAGATCGTCAATGTCCACACATCGTGCGAGAGGAAGTGCGCGCCACGCAGCTGCTGTGCGATTCCGAACACCAGTCCCAGGCCCAGGGCGGAACCCAGGCCCCACCAGCGCAACGCCGGCCGTGTCGCAAGCAGGAAGAAATACAGTGCGATCCAGCTATACCCGGCACTGGCATGGCCGGCGGGGAAGCAGGAGGCATGGCCGAGGATCGCCGGCCGATGCACGAACAGACCGTAATAGGCATTGTCGCCGCCATAGCGCAGCAGGTCCCACGGACAATCCATGTTGCTGTAGCGCTTCAGCAGGCTCACCAGGCCGGCGGAAAGCAGGGTCGCCAGCAACAGGTAGACCAGCGGTCGCCGCCATTGGCGCATTCGCGGCATGAACAAGGAACACAGCGTGGCCAGTGCCATTGCGATCCAGGCATTCCGGCTCAGCCGGCGCCCCATTTCATGCACCAGATCCTCGGTGATATGGGCCGAGCGCAACGCCCAGGCATGTCCCTGCAGGGCATAGAGGCGATCAGCCAGCCATTGGTCCCCGTGCAGGACCATCAACACGACGGAGGCGACCACGAAGGCGGCCAGCGGCAACCACAGGTGCTGGCGATTGAAACGCGGCCCGAAGCCCCACCACCTGGCCAGGCGGTTGCCATACAACGGGACTGGATCGATCACCGGCAACGGTCGATCGAAGGAAGGTAGCGGGGTGTATTGCATCGCGCGCACGGGAATCGGGTGCGGCGAATGGTTGGACCTGGGCTGTCGGAGGTACGTCGGAGCCTTGTTGGTGCGCCGTTAACCGGCGGGGGTACCGCCTGGAGTTACCGTCAACCGGTCAGCCATTGTTCAAGGTGGATCATCGCCCTGGTCCTGCTTGAAAGGTGGCGTGACGCAACCCGCTTTCCACGCAGTGCCGGGCACCAGCGCCCACTGGTTGCGGTTGGATTGGCCGATATCGACGACCTGCGCGGCATCCACGCACGGCGAGACCGCATCCTGCAGCACGAAGATCCAGCGCCGTGCCGGGTCCGCTTCCAGCCATGTGCCGGCCGCCGACCACTGTTCCTCCCAGGATTTCTTGAAGCCGAAATCCACGGCGGGCCGATCGCTCTGCAGCATGTTCTGCTCCCGCCAGGCCACCATGCCGAGTTGCGCCTCCGGTCCGATGCGCTGGCCGACCCGCTGCATCAGCCGGCTTGCCGAGCTGTCCGGGTCCACCGCCGGCGCCAGGCCCACGCCGTAAACCAGCCACAGCAGCGCCGTGGCGAGGACCAGCGCGGTGCCCACTCGCCGCAGCCGCAGCCACAGGACCAGGCCGCATGCTGCCGCGCCGAACGCCAATATCCACGACAGCATCGCCTGCACCGTCTGTGCGTCCATGCCACGCCGCTGCGCCTGGTTATGCGCCCACTCGCTCACTCCGGCCATGGCCGCCAGCGAAGCACCCGTAGCCACCAGCGCCAGCGCGATCACGTAGCACAGCAAGGTCAAGCGCACCGCGCGCCGCCGCATCAGCCCTTGCAACAGCGGCGCGGCGGCCACGCACAGGGCCGGCAACATGGGGAAGATGTAGACCTCGCGCTTGCCCGGGCTGACGCTGAAAAACAGCAGCACGAGCAGGCTCCAGCCCAGCAGCAGCCAGAAGCGTGAATCGCCGCGGCGCAGGCGCCGCCACCAGGCGGGCAGCAGCCAGGGCAGCAGCAAGGCGCCGGGTAGCCACAGGGTCAGCATCACCTGCAGGTAGTACCAGGCCGGCTGCACGTGGTGCCAGGCGTTGGCGTAGCGCGTGCCGGTCTGCTTGAACAGGAGTTCGTTGGCGTAAGCCTGCGCCGCCGGATCCTGGCTGGTGTAGACCGTGAGCAGCATCGGCAGCAACCAGACCCCGGCGCCGGCGGCGAAGCACAACACGCCCAGCAGCCAACGCCATGCATTGCCGGCAACCGGCACCCGCGCCGGTTTGCGCCGCCAGCGCCAGGCGACCCACGGCAACAGCACCAGCAGGGGAAGGAACCCGACTCCCTTGGTCACCGTGCCCAGGCCGGCGGCGAACATGCCCAGCCACAACATCTTCCAGTCCGGCCCCAGCAACAGATGCCGCAACAAGCCCCACAGCGACAGCGTGGTCATGGCCACCAGGACCATGTCGATCTGCCCGCGCTTGGCCTGCAGGCCGAATTGCAGGCACACGAACAGCGCCAGCGCCGCGTACTGCGCGACCCGGCGATTCCACAACCGCGCCGACAAGTCGTAGCTCAGCCACAGGGTCAGCAGCGCCGCCAGCAATGACGGAAGCAAAAAGGCGACCCGCCAGTTGCCAACGGTTTCGAAGGCCGCCGCCTGCATCCACATGAACACCGCGGGTTTCTCCGCGTAGAACTCGCTGCCCCGGTGCGGGAACATCCATTGCCCGGTCCGCACCATGTCCTGGGCCGCGAGCACGAAGCGCGGCTCATCCGGCGGCGAGGGTTCGCGCAATCCAAGCCCGGCCAGCAGGCTGGCCGCGATCAACACGACCAGCAACCAGAAATGGGACGAGGCGATGCGGTTGCGCGGGAAGGAGGCCATGGATTGTCCGACGAAGGTTATGGGGCGGCGGTGGCCGGTGGAATGGATGATGGCCGCATGTTCGGCCACGCTCTCTTTCCGACGCCGTCAGTGGCTGGCCTTGTCGCGCCGCCAGCCACGATGCTGGATGTCCAGGTACAGGCTGTAGATCGCGGTGAAGGCGGGAAACAGGTTCTGCACCACGCCCACCGAATCCTGCTTGGCCGAGAACAGGAAATAGCTCAGCGTCATCAGGCTGCCGACGATGCTCATGTACCAGAACAGGCGCGGGATCACCGGCTTGCGCGCGCGGCGCGAGGCGACGAACTGCACGGCCCAGCGCGCGCCGAACATCAACGCACCGGTCAGCCCGATCAGCTTCCACGGGGTCATGTGCAGGCCGGTCCAGCCCAGCCACAGGATTTCCTGGTTCATCGCATGCATGGCGTGCTCACAGCTCTTCCACGCCGGTGACCTTGCTGCGGCTGATCAGCCAGGCCACGCCACGCAGGTCGCGCAGGCCCACCCAGGCGCGCTGCAGGTTGTTGTACTTGGAAATCCCGGTGGAGCGGCCGCGATGGTTGACCGGCACGCTGAGCGTCTTCCAACCCGCACGTTGCATCAAGGCCGGCAGGTAGCGATGCATGTGGTCGAAATAAGGCAGCGCGAGGAACGCCTTGCGTTCGAACAGCTTGATGCCGCAGCCGGTATCGGGGGTGTCGTCGCGCAACATCCGCGAACGGATGGCATTGGCCCAGCGCGAGGCCCAGCGCTTGCTGGCGCTGTCCTGGCGCTGGACCCGCCAGCCGGCGAACAGCCTGGTGTCGGGCGTTGCCGCGGCACGCGCCGCCAGCAGCCTGGGCAGGTCGGCCGGATCGTTCTGGCCATCGCCATCCAGGGTCGCCACCCAATCCGCGCGTGCCGCCTCGACCCCGGTGCGGATCGCGGTGCTCTGTCCGCTCTGCGCGGCATGGCCCAGCACCCGCAATTCGGGCACCTGGCGCTTGAGCGCGACCAGCGCCTGCAGGCTGCCATCGCTGGAACGGTCGTCCACGTAGACGATCTCGAACGGAATCAGGCCACGCAGGGCGGCAACGATTTCATTGACCAGCGAGGCCACGTTCCCCTCTTCGTTGAAGACGGGAACCACCACTGAAAGCATGGGTGGCGCGAGCGTGGATGGCGCAAGGGGATTGGCGTCGGTCATCGGATCCGGGAGTCTGGGTTGCCGACAGCTCACTGTCGGGATATTGGAGCATGAATGCGACATCCGGTTCCATGTCCCGGCAGGTCGCATCGCAGCCCCGGCGCCGCAAACCAGTGCCAGAACCGGGATGCTGCTGGATGATGCCTGCTGGTCCGCTGCAGCCATCCGCTGCAGCCAATGGTATTCCAATCGTGCGACGATCCTCGGCCGGACCCTCGCAAACCGCCCCGGGAACACGCGCATGCGGCTACTCGTCATCGAAGACAACCAGAGCCTGGTCGCCAACCTGTTCGATTATTTCGAAAGGCGCGGCCACACCCTGGATGCCGCGCCCGACGGCATCACCGGCCTGCACCTCGCTTCCACCCAGGGCTACGACGCGGTGATCCTGGACTGGATGCTGCCGCGGATGGACGGCCCCGAAGTGCTGCGGCGCCTGCGCGAACAGCATGATTGCGGCGTGCCCGTGATCATGCTCACCGCCCGCGATGAATTGCCCGACAAGATCACCGGGTTCCGCGCCGGTGCCGACGACTACCTGACCAAGCCCTTCGCCCTGCCCGAGCTGGAAGTCCGGATCGAAGCCCTGCTGCTGCGCGCCGAAGGCCGCGGGCGCAAACGCGTGCTGGAAGTGGCCGACCTGCGCCTGGACCTGGCGACCCTCGAAGCCAACCGTGGCGGCCAGGTCCTGCACCTGTACCCGGCCTGCCGCAAGTTGCTCGAAGTACTGATGCAGGCCAGTCCGGCCGCGGTGACCCGGCAACGCCTCGAACATGCCCTGTGGGGCGACGAGCCGCCCGACGGCGACATGCTGCGCTCGCATGTCTACGAACTGCGGCGCAGCGTGGATGGTCCCTTCGCCATCAAGCTGATCCATACGCTTCCCCGGGTGGGCTACCGCCTGAGCCCGCCCAGCGCCGGGGAATCCGATGGCGGCTAATTCCAGCCTCAGGACCCGGATCGTGCTGTGGCTGGGCGGCTACACCCTGCTGCTGTCGCTGGCGGTGCTGGTCAATGGCTACGTCATCAACGAGCATGCCGAACAGGTGGTGTGGCACTCGTTGATGGAATCCGAACTGGACCATTTCATCGAACGTCGCCAGGCCGATCCTGACTACGAATGGCGCGACACCCACGACCTGAAACTTTATGGCGCCGGTTACGGCGACGCGGTCCCGAGCGCGCTGGCACGCCTGGAGCCGGGCATGTACGACGAAGTGAAGATCGATGGCCGCGAATGGATCGCGTTGGTGCAGGACTCCAAAGGCCGGCGTCTGGTCCTGACCCTGGACATCACCGCCTTCGAGGCGCGCGAAATGAAGCTGGCGCTGTGGATGTTCCTGGGCACCGCGGTCGTGGTGATCCTGCTGGGACTGTTGATGGCCTGGGGCGTCGGCCGCGTGGTCAGGCCGTTGACCGACCTGGCCCGGGGCATCGGCCAGTTGCAACCCGATCACACCGGGCAACGGGTGACGTCGCCCGAACGCGCCAGCTCGGAACTGGTGGTGATCGCCGATGCGCTGAACGACTACCTGCAACGCAACGAACGCTTCGTCGAGCGCGAGCGCGCCTTCATCGATATCACCAGCCATGAATTGCGTACCCCGATCGCGGTGATCGCCGGGGCCAGCGAATTGGCGCTTGACCAGCCCGGGCTTCCCGCCAGTGCGCGCAACCAGATGCTGCGCGTCCAGCGCACCTCGCGCGGGGTCGAACAGCTGATCTCGTTGCTGCTGGTCCTGGCCAAGGATCCCGATCGCCTGGCCGGCATCAGCGACCGCTTCTCGCTGGGGCAACTGTTGCCGAAGATCGTAGAAGACCACCGCTACCTGAGCCGCGACAAGGACCTGGCGCTGGCGCTTGGACCCATGCCGGAATGCCAGATCGTGGCGCCGGAAATCATCGTGCGCGCGGCCATCGGCAACCTGCTGCGCAATGCCATAGAGAACAGCGACCGTGGCGAAATCCGCATCAGCCTGCAGGCCGACGCGACCGTGGTGATCGAGGACCCGGGCCATGGCATGTCGCCGGAAGAGATCAGCGAAATCTACGCCCGGCTCGCCCGTGGCGGCGGACGCGACGGCGGCGGCATCGGCCTGGACCTGATCTCGCGCCTATGCGAACACCTGGGCTGGCGCCTGGCGTTTTCCTCCGTGCCCGGACGCGGCACCCGCACCACGCTGCACCTGGGCCAGGGCTGAGGGCATCGCAGATGGTTGCGTAGGAGCGGCTTTCATCCGCCGTGCGCTGCTTC
>JBOHXX010000153.1:0-7719 GCA_050737675.1 Pseudoxanthomonas sp. | reverse complement strand
AGAAGGTGTCGTGCATCGCGCGCGCCGGGTGGTGCGGCGGGAAGTTCAGCGCCTCGAAGTTGTGCCAGTCGTCCTCGATCTCGGGACCGTCGGCCAGCTCGTACCCCAGGCGACCGAAGATGTCGGCGATGCGTTCCAGGGTGCGGCTGATGGGGTGCAGGCCACCACGTTCCGGATCACGCCCCGGCAGGGTGACATCGATGCTTTCGCCGGCCAGGCGCGCGTCCAGCGCGGCATCCTCCAGCAGGGCCTTGCGTGCGGACAGTGCAGCGGCAATGGCATCACGCGCGACGTTGATCGCCTCGCCTGCCGCCTTGCGCTGGTCGCCCGGCAAGGTGCCCAGCTGCTTCAGCTGCGCGGTGACGGTGCCGCTCTTGCCCAGCAACGCCACGCGCAGGGATTCCAGCGCGTCGGGCGTCCGTGCCGATGCGATGTCGACAAGCGCCTGGGTGGACAGTGACTCGATTTCACTCATGGGCGACAAACCTCGAATATCTATACGAGTTCCCCCGTAGGAGCGCCCCATGGGCGCGAGCTCTTCGTCCCGATCGCGAGAAGATCAAAAGCTCGCGCCCATGGGACGCTCCTACGGGGAATGGAATCCCAAAAAACAATGGGGAAGGACTTGCGCCCTTCCCCACGTGTTCGGCGATGGATTGCCAGTATTGCTTTACGGTGGAGATCGCCGGCTTACGCCGCGAGTGCGCCCTTGGCTTTTTCGGCCAGGGCCGCAAAACCCACCGCGTCATGCACGGCGATATCGGCCAGCACCTTGCGGTCCAGGGTGATACCGGCCTTGAGCATGCCATTCATGAAACGGCTGTAGCTCAAGCCGTTGATGCGGGCAGCCGCGTTGATGCGGGTGATCCACAGCGAACGGAAATTGCGCTTCTTCTGCTTGCGGCCGATATACGCGTACTGACCAGCCTTGATGACGGCCTGGTTGGCGACGCGGAAGACCTTGCGGCGGGCGTTGTAGTAGCCCTTCGCAAGCTTCAGGATTTTCTTGTGACGGCGGCGCGCCGTTACACCACGTTTGACTCGTGCCATTGTTCAGTCCTCAGAGATACGGAAGCATACGATCCAGGCGGCTGGAATCTTCGGCACGAATGATGTTCGTCGCACGAAGGCCACGCTTACGCTTGGTCGACTTCTTGGTGAGGATGTGGCTCTTGTTGGCATGGCCAGCCTTGTATTTGCCGGAAGCGGTCTTCCGGAAACGCTTGGCCGCCGCCCGGCAGGTCTTGATCTTGGGCATTGCGGTGATCCTTGTTGGTTTCTGTAACTGACCCGGGCGGCAGCCTTGAATGCTTCGTCATGAAGCGGCCACGCTTTCCATCCATGCCCAATGTCGGCTTGTAAGTCGTTGAATCTGTTAGGAAATAAACGACAGGTCCTGTGACTACTCCATACCCTGCAAGCAGCCGCCCGATCTACCGGGCCGCGTATTATGCCCGCAGCGGGAATTCCTTGCAAATCAGGGTTTTGCTTCTGCTGGCCTGGGCCTGGAGAGCAAAAGCCCCTTCTCCCGCTCCCCTCTCCCGCAAGCGGGCGAGGGGAGCGGGGGCGTCAGCGGCCTTTGGCCGCCGACTTCATTTCTTTTTGGGCGCAATCATCATCACCATCTGCCGGCCTTCCAGGCGCGGACGCGATTCGATCACGATCTCGTCGCCGAGTTCGGTTTCGATGCGCGTGGCCATTTCGCGGCCCAGTTCCTGGTGGCTCATTTCACGGCCACGGAAACGGATGTTGATCTTGACCTTGTCGCCTTCTTCCAGGAAGCGGCGGATGTTGCGCATCTTGATCTGGTAGTCGCCTTCATCGGTGACCGGCCGGAACTTGAGTTCCTTGATCTCGACCTGCTTCTGCTTCTTCTTGGCGGCGTTGGCCTTCTTCTGGGCTTCGAACTTGAACTTGCCGAAGTCCATGATGCGGCAGACCGGCGGATCGGCCTGGGGCTGGATTTCCACCAGATCCATGCCGGACTCCTCGGCCAGCGCAATCGCGGCGTCGCGCGACAACACGCCGACCATCTCGCCATCGGCACCGATCACGCGCACGTTGGGTACGCGGATCTCGCCGTTCTTGCGGTTTTGTTTGTTATCGGGGGTACTGATTGGTGCAATCTCCCAAGGGATACATCATGCCGACCCCCACGGGGGGCCGGGACATTTCTTTCCGCGGCTTTTTACGCGAAATTCTTTACGCGACTTGCTCCGCACGCAGGCGTTCGGCAAAGGCGGCGATGCTCATTGTGCCTAAATCTTCCCCGGCGCGCGTGCGCACGGCGATGGCGCCAATCTCCTTCTCGCGGTCCCCGACCACCAGCAGGTACGGCACCCGCTGCAGCGTGTGTTCGCGGATCTTATAGCCGATCTTCTCGTTGCGCAAATCGGAAGTAACCCGAAATCCTTGATTCGCAAGGATTTTCTGGACCTCAGCCACATGGTCGGCCTGGGCATCGGTGATGTTCATGACCACCGCCTGGCGCGGGGCCAGCCACGATGGGAAGGCCCCGGCATGGTGTTCGATCAGGATGCCGATGAACCGTTCCATCGACCCGACGATGGCCCGGTGCAGCATCACCGGGTGCTGGCGCGCGGAATTTTCGTCCACGTACTCGGCGCCCAGGCGCTCCGGCATCATGAAATCGACCTGCATGGTGCCCAGCTGCCAGGTCCGGCCAATGGCGTCCTTGAGGTGGTATTCGATCTTGGGGCCATAGAAAGCGCCTTCGCCCGGCAGCTCTTCCCATTCCACCCCGGCCGCACGCAAGGCCGAGCGCAGCGATTCCTCGGCCTTGTCCCAGGTGGCGTCGTCGCCCAAGCGCGATTCCGGGCGCAGCGCCAGCTTGATCTGCACCTCGGTGAAGCCAAAATCGGCATAGACCTTCATTGCCTGCAGGTGGAAGTCGGTGACCTCGGACTCGATCTGCTCTTCGGTGCAGAAGATATGACCGTCGTCCTGGGTGAAGCCGCGCACCCGGAGGATGCCGTGCAGCGCGCCGGATGGCTCGTTGCGATGGCAGGCGCCGAACTCGCCGTAGCGGATCGGCAGATCGCGATAGCTGTGCAGGCCCTGGTTGAACACCTGCACGTGCCCAGGGCAATTCATCGGCTTCAGCGCGTAGGTGCGCTTCTCCGATTCGGTAAAGAACATGTTGTCCTGGTAGTTGTCCCAGTGGCCGGATTTCTGCCACAGCGACACGTCCAGGATCTGCGGGCAACGTACTTCGCCGTAGCCGGTGTGGTGATAGACCTTGCGCATGTACTGCTCGACCACCTGCCAGATGGCCCAGCCCTTGGGATGCCAGAACACCAGGCCAGGCGCCTCTTCCTGCAGGTGGAACAGTTCCTGCTGCTTGGCGATCTTGCGGTGGTCGCGCTTGTCGGCTTCCTCGATGCGGGTGATGTACGCCTCGAGCTGTTTCTTGTCGGCCCAGGCGGTGCCGTAGATGCGCTGCAGCTGCTCGTTCTTGGCATCGCCGCGCCAATAGGCGCCGGAGATGCGGGTCAACTTGAACGACTTCAGGAAACGCGTGTTGGGCACGTGCGGGCCGCGGCACATGTCCACGTATTCCTGGTGGTAGTACAGGCCCATCGCGGTTTCGTCGGGCATGTCATCGATCAGGCGCAGCTTGTAGTCCTCGCCGCGCGATTTGAACACCTCGATCACTTCCGCGCGCGGGGTGACCTTCTTGACCACGTCGTAGTCCTGTTCGATCAGTTCGCGCATGCGCTGTTCGATCGCGGCCAGGTCCTCCGGCGTGAACGGGCGCTCGTTCCAGATGTCGTAATAGAAGCCTTCGGCGATGACCGGGCCGATCACCATCTTGGCCGCGGGGAACAGCTGCTTCACCGCATGGCCCACCAGGTGCGCGCTGGAATGGCGGATGATCTCCAGCCCTTCCTCGTCCCTGGGGGTGATGATGCGCAGCGAGGCGTCGTGGTCGATGCGGTCGCTGGCATCCACCAGCTTGCCGTCCACGGCACCGGCCACGGTGGCCTTGGCCAGCCCGGCACCGATGGACTGGGCCACTTCCATGACCGTGACGGGGTTTTCGAATTCGCGGCGGCTGCCGTCGGGGAGCGTGATCGTGATCATTCTTCGGTTCCAGAAACGAAAAAAGGCGCTGCGCGCCTTCGGTACACCAACGGAAGAGGCGGCAGGGAAATCAGCAGGGGAAGTTGGTAGTGCTCATGTCGCACGCTGGACGGTTGTCGCCGTCACCTCTGGATTGTCGCTATTGCCGGAACCACGCCTGCAAGCGTGGTGGGCGGTACAGGGTTCGAACCTGTGACCCCTACCATGTCAAGGTAGTGCTCTACCGCTGAGCTAACCGCCCGGTATGCCCCGAAAGGACGCTTTCAGGGGCGCGCATCATAGCATCCACGCCTGCGGTTCGGAATCCATCATCGCGGCGCCCGTGCAAAGGATCGCTTCAGCAGCCAATGGGTCGCGCCGTAGGCCACCCCGGCCAGCAAGGCCCAGCAGACCAGCAGGTGCGCCGGGGCCGGCCCGAACTGCATGCCGAAGAACGGATCCTTCCAGGCGAAGTTGATGTTGTCCGCCGCTGGGCCCAGCCAGCGGCCCGCGGCCATGGCCAATGCCGCGATCCCGGCCTGCACGGCCCAGCCACGACGATCGTAGCCGGTCCGGCGCAACACCCAGGCCAGCAGCAGCGGCCAGAACACGTGGTACAGCGACAACAGGCGGGTGAACAGCGGATAGGCGTCGTCCCACATGTAACGGGTACCGCCGAACAGGAAATCGCCAGTGGCCACGCGCCAGCCCGCATCCGCCAGCCAGACCAGGGCGATGATCGGCGCGGCCACGGCCTGGCTGGAGACCAGCAAACGGTTGCGCAGGACCAGGCCAATGGCGGTGAGGATCACGCCGATGTTGCACAGGAACAGGAAGTTGGCCACCCCATAGGCCTGCGCGTAGGCAGGCAGGTAGACCACAAGCCACAGGACACCAAGCCAGCTCAGGCGTGGAAACGAGGCAGAACCCGAAGCCTGCACGGAAGCGGCCATGCTCAGATCACCAGGCTGGCGTCTTTCAACTGGTGGATCTCGTCGCGCAGGCGCGCCGCGTCCTCGAATTCCAGGTCGCGTGCATGCTGGTACATCCGCTGCTCCAGCTGCTTGAGCCGGGCAGTGATCTGGGCCGGGCTGAAGGAAGCGTAGTCCGGCGCCTCCTCGGCCACGCGCCTGCCCTTGCCGCGCCCCTTGCCACTCTGGCCACCTTCGTTCGCCGCCTCGCTGCGCGCGCCTTCCAGGATATCGACGATGGGCTTGGCCACCGACACCGGGGTGATGCCGTGCTCCAGGTTGTATTCCACCTGTTTCTCGCGGCGCCGGTTGGTTTCGTCGATCGCCGCCTGCATCGAGTTGGTGATCTTGTCGGCATACAGGATCGCCTTGCCGCGCAGGTTGCGGGCGGCGCGGCCGATGGTCTGGATCAGCGAACCACGCGAGCGCAGGAAGCCTTCCTTGTCCGCGTCCAGGATCGCCACCAGCGACACTTCCGGCATGTCCAGGCCCTCGCGCAGCAGGTTGATGCCGACCAGCACGTCGAACTTGCCCAGGCGCAGGTCGCGGATGATCTCGACCCGCTCCACCGTGTCCACGTCCGAGTGCAGGTATCGCACCTTGATCCCGTGTTCGCCCAGGTATTCGGTCAGGTTCTCGGCCATGCGCTTGGTCAGCGTGGTGATCAGCACGCGGTCGCCCATGGCCACGCGCAGGTTGATTTCCGACAGCACGTCGTCGACCTGGGACGCGACCGGGCGGATTTCCACTGGCGGATCGATCAGGCCGGTGGGACGCACCACCAGCTCGACCACTTCCCCGCCCGACTCGCGCAGTTCATAAGGCCCCGGCGTCGCCGAGACATAGATGCTGCGTGGCGAACGCATTTCCCATTCCTCGAACTTCAGCGGCCGGTTGTCCAGCGCCGAAGGCAGGCGGAAACCGAAGTCCACCAGCGTGGTCTTGCGCGAACGGTCGCCCTTGTACATGGCACCGATCTGCGGAATGGTCACGTGCGATTCGTCGCACACCAGCAGCGCGTCCGGCGGCAGGTAGTCGAACAGGGTCGGCGGCGGTTCGCCCGGCAACTTGCCGGTGAGGTGGCGGGAATAGTTTTCGATGCCGTTGCAGTAGCCGACCTCGGCCATCATCTCCAGGTCGAACTGGGTGCGCTGGCCCAGGCGCTGCGCTTCCACCAGCTTGTTCTGCGCGTACAGCTCTTCCAGTCGCGCCTTCAATTCGACCTTGATCGTCTCGATGGCCGCCAGCACGCGGTCGCGGGTGGTGGCGTAGTGGGTCTTGGGGTAGATGGTGTAACGCGGCAGCCGGCGCAGGGTCTCGCCGGTCAGCGGATCGAACAGGGTCAGGTTCTCGACCTCGCCGTCGAACAACTCGATGCGCAACGCCTCGATGTCGGATTCGGCTGGGAACACGTCGATGACCTCGCCCTTGACCCGGAACGTGCCGCGATGCAGTTCGTATTCGTTGCGGGTGTACTGCAACTGGGTCAGGTGCTTGATCAGGTCGCGTTGGTCGATGTGCTCGCCGCGCGACAGGATCAGGCGCAGCGACAGGTAGTCCTCCGGCGCGCCCAGGCCGTAGATCGCCGAGACCGTGGCAACCACGATCGTGTCGCGCCGCGACAGCAGGCCCTTGGTCGCGGCCAGGCGCATCTGCTCGATGTGCTCGTTGATCGAACTGTCCTTCTCGATGAAGGTGTCCGACGACGGCACATAGGCTTCGGGCTGGTAATAGTCGTAGTAGCTGACGAAATACTCGACCGAATTGTGCGGGAAGAACGACTTGAATTCCCCATACAACTGCGCGGCCAGGGTCTTGTTGGGCGCCATCACCAGGGTCGGCTTCTGCACCGCCTGGATCACGTTGGCGATGGTGTAGGTCTTGCCGGAGCCGGTGACGCCGAGCAGGGTCTGCTTGGCCAGGCCGGACTCGAACCCCTCGATGAGCTTGGCGATCGCCTGCGGCTGGTCGCCAGCAGGCGAATACGGGGAAACCAGTTCGAAACGTTCGGTCATGGCGGGGATTCTGTGGCGACTAGCCAGTATAGCGGCGGCCGGGATTACGGCCATGTCAGGAAAATCCCTACGCCACGGCGCGTTGCCTGCCGATTCAAGGCCCCGGGCGATGGGAGGAATCTGGAGTGGCCCGGACAGGGCCTACCAGGAGATCAGCATGCGCAGGACGCGTACCGAATTCGACCCGACCCTTCACTTCATCCCACGACTGTCCGGATGCGGACCCCACGGCTGCGGCCGGACCGGCTTCAGCCTGGTCGAGGCCCTCACGGTCCTGGCCATCACCAGCATCCTGTTGCTGGTTGGGATCCCTTCTTACGTCGGGCTGGTCGAAAGCCAGCGCGCGAGTTCCGCCATGCACCTGCTGACCGCGCACATGGCTTCGGCCCGCATGACCGCCATCACCTATCGCATTCCCACCGTGGTCTGTCCTTCCGACCGGGCCGGCGGTTGCCGCCGCGATGGCGACTGGAGCCAGGGCTGGCTGATGTTCTTCGATGCCGATGGCAACCGCCAACCCGACTCCCGCCAGGACATCCTGCGCGATGAAAATGCGCCCATCCACCCTTCCCTGCGCATCGTTTCCTCCGCCGGCCGCACGCAGCTGCGCTACCTGCCCGACGGCCGCAGTGCCGGCAGCAACCTCAGCG
>JBOHXX010000152.1:0-7841 GCA_050737675.1 Pseudoxanthomonas sp. | reverse complement strand
GCGCATGGGCGTGCGCCCGGATGCGGTCACCGACCAGACCAGCGCGCACGATCCGGTGCACGGTTACCTGCCCATCGACTGGAAGGTGGAGCACTGGCTGCTGGAACAGAAGACCAATCCGGACAAGGTCCGCGATGCGGCCAAGAAATCCATGCGCGTGCACGTGGAGGCGATGCTGGAATTCGAGAAGCAGGGCATCCCGGTGTTCGATTACGGCAACAACAT
Organism: Pseudoxanthomonas sp.; assembly: GCA_050737675.1. Classification (GTDB taxonomy): domain Bacteria; phylum Pseudomonadota; class Gammaproteobacteria; order Xanthomonadales; family Xanthomonadaceae; genus Pseudoxanthomonas_A. Next base: position 7,616 of record JBOHXX010000152.1, on the reverse strand, counting down.
CCGGCAGATGGCCTTCGACGAAGGCTGCACGAACGCGTTCGATTTCCCCGGTTTCGTTCCAGCCTACGTGCGGCCGCTGTTCTGCCGCGGCGTGGGTCCGTTCCGCTGGGTGGCGTTGAGTGGCGATCCGGAAGACATCTACAAGACCGATGCGAAGGTGAAGGAGTTGATCCCGGACGATGAGCACCTGCACCGCTGGCTGGACATGGCGCGCGAGCGGATCAGTTTCCAGGGGTTGCCGGCGCGCATCTGCTGGGTCGGCCTGGGCCAGCGCGACAAGCTGGGCCTGGCCTTCAACGAGATGGTCCGCAACGGCGAGTTGAAGGCGCCGGTGGTGATCGGGCGCGACCATCTGGATTCGGGCAGCGTGGCTTCGCCGAACCGCGAGACGGAGGCGATGAAGGATGGCAGCGATGCGGTCAGCGATTGGCCGTTGTTGAATGCGATGTTGAACGTGGCCGGCGGGGCGACGTGGGTGTCGCTGCACCACGGCGGCGGGGTAGGGATGGGGTATTCGCAGCACTCGGGGGTGGTGATCGTGTGCGATGGCACTGCTGAGGCGGACAAGCGGATTGCGCGGGTGTTGTGGAATGATCCGGGCACCGGGGTGATGCGACATGCGGACGCGGGGTATGAGATTGCGAAGCAGTGTGCGCGGGAGATGGGGTTGAAGTTGCCGATGGTGAGCTAGTGAGGATTGATAGATAGATGTCTGGTGTTAAGGCATTGATTATTTGAGGTTTGATTTGGAGCCCTAAGTGGAGACCTTGGGGCTTATTCATTTCTGGAGCCCTCAAATCGTTTTATATCTCCTGCTCTCACCCGGTGAGACTGGCAGGCTCTATGGTGAGATCCTCAAAAGAATGGCGGATTGAATGGACATCTGGGAAGCAGGCAAGCTCTTGCTGTTCATCAAGTTCGTGATTCCGGGGTTCATCAGCCTCAAGGTCTATGAGCTACTCTTTCCCCGCGCTCCGAAGACCTCCGCAGAACAGTTGATAGACGCGATCGCATACAGCTCCATCAACTACGCTCTCCTGCTATGGCCGATCTATGCGGTTGAAACTCACGACATAGAGCGCGCGCACCCAACGCTGTACATCCTCTTCTATGTGTTCGTGATGCTCATCGCGCCTATCTTATGGGCATATCTTTGGCGCGTGTTGCGAAGAACAGAATTTCTACAGCGATCATTGCCACACCCTAGTTGCAAGCCTTGGGATGAGTTCTTCTGCCGGCGGCAAAGGTATTGGGTGATAGTGGAGTTAAGGGATGGACGCAAGATAGGAGGGAAGTACGACATGCAATCCTTTGTCTCAAGTGCTCCAGCGGCTGAGCAGCTATACCTCGAAGAAACTTGGATTCTCAATGAAGATGGTGGGTTTGAACGCCCCCGTGTTGATAGTGCAGGGATCATGATTTTGGCGGCGGACATCGTAACTGTTGAGTTTTTCCACATGACATCTGGAGACGGAAATGACGAACAAGCAAATACCGACCAAGGGCCTCGAGAAGGGCTATCAGCCAGCAGCTCCGAAGCCCGGTAGCGGGGGCGGATACGTACAGGATGGTTATAAGCCCGCAACCACCAGCCAAAAACCAACCAATCCACCTCCAAAGAAGCCGTGACCATGCGGGGGCCCACAAGCCCCCGTTTTCGTTCATTTTATCGCCGCTATGCGCCGCCCCTGGACTATGGGGCGTCGGTTATCCGATATGTATGTGAGGAACTCATGCGCTATCCGCCGGAAGCTTTAGCTGAATATGAAAGGGAATTCCCCAGGATCGTGCATGAGCTGATTGCGGTTTATGCAGGGGCGATTGCATTCGCTCAAGAACGCCTTACCCATGATGACGCGAAGAAGTTCATGATTCATGGAGTGGGGCGAAGACTTGGGTTAATTCGCCGTTGTGCCGAACGTATATTCGACGCTTTTCCTCCGGAAAGAACGTTCCCGCTAGCTAGAGAAGATATTGAAGATGTAAATATTTGCTTGCATGCGTTCATCATTCACAGCAATGCGCTTCAAGACAATCTCGCTTGGAGTTACGTTAAAGAGTTCAACGTGCAATTGAACAGCCGACATGATGTGTCGTTATTTAAGGATGCACTGAGAAATCGCCTTCCGGCTGCCATGCGCGCTTACTTGAATAATGAGGATGTTCGAAACTGGCATGCGACCTATTCAACTGAATACCGAGACGGCCTCGCTCATCGGCTTCCCCTCTACGTTCCACCTGCTCAGTTGACTGACGAAGACGTAGTGAGAGCCAATCAGCTCCAGGAATTGTTTAATGAAATGCTCCGTCGGCACGATTGGGAAGCGTTGGTCGCTGTTCAAGATGAGATCAATTCACAGGGAATATCGTGCCCATACTTCCTTCATGAGTTCAACGCCCAGCCGGTCGTGCTACATCCTCAAATTCTTTGTGATGCCCTCACTGTAATAGAACTTTATAAGACGGTGACTGAAAACTGGGGAGAGCCAGTGGCGCCATAGAATGGGCGAATATAGTGCCTATGGTGCGGCGAATATTCTATTGCAGAAAATTAGTGAGGCAGATCAGCCAAAGTTATGAAGGGACAAAAGATGAAGAAGGCTGAGGCAACAATGGCAATTGAAGATATGGCTATGGATCTTGGATTAATTGAAAGTGACGTTATTGCGTTCTTGCGGACACTATCTCCTCCCATTACTCAAGACTTTCGCGGTCGACCAAGCGTACCAATCCGTTATATTTCGATCGTAGGAAGAGGAGCGTTCTATGAGAAAGCATTAAGGCGCGCACTTGTCTCGGATGATTTTGGTAAGAGAAACGTTGTTGGAGATCCCGCGCATCAGATAGACCGGCTTTTAGATCGGTATTGCTTACTTGTTGATGAGTTGGAGGCAATTCATCGGCGATACCTTGATCGAGCAAACGCTGCTGGCAGCGAATCTAGTGGTATGGCGGCATACTTGCTATTAAGTAGATCAATTGCGATTTTGCGTGCGACCAATGAAAGCTTGCGACAAGGACACTGGTATTCAGGATCATCGCTCAGGGATATCGATGAAACGTTGGATGTCGCGCTCTATCTGGTTATCTCTGCGGGCACGGAAAAAGGTCAGGTCGCGATATTTAAATGGTTCCGCGAGAATTTGTCGCCACCTCATGCTGAGTGTCGTTCGGAAATAGCTCGATGGTGTGCCTCGCTATCTGATCGGGTGAGTGGTGATCAGCACTTGTCTTTGATGAAAGAGCTGTATAGAAAGAAATCTAAGTGGACGCACCCCACTTACCTTGCTATCAGAGAGACAGCTACTTTCGATTTGTTGAATGAGTCGCCCAAGCTTTCAGCTGTTAACTACGGTCCCTGTGTTCATCAGAATAAGCTCCTTGAGTTGGTCGATTTCTTCAGATCTAGTATCTGGAGTTGCTTCCAAGTGCACAGTCTCTGCTTTAACTTGGCTTTTCCTATTTCAGTGGAAGAAAAGCAACTGTTTCTCAAATACGATCAGATGTTCTTGCAGTGGCAGAGCGCCGGCGTAGACCCTATGGGATTGTCCTCGTAGGTTGGGCATCAAGTGGCGGGCTTGGTCCGCCCTATATGCGAAAAGGGGTTAGGTTCATTTCTGGGGCAGGTCGCCAGGCTTCTTAATACATGCTGACCTTTCAACTAGGAGCGTCGGCTTCCTCACCAGAAGCGCCGGCCTTTTTTTGCCGGCGCGCCGGGTTTCGAACCCCGCACCTTCGTTGGGCAAGTGCGAGAGGCGCGACTTTCGGCTCCTGGCTGTTATTTCTCGTAGTAGTAATAGCAGCCCAGAAGATTGACGGCGTCGGCGCCGTCGCCGAATGCGGTCAGCATGACGGTCTTGTTCTCGCCGAGCTCCACGCCGCATGAGGTCATGCCGTCACTGGTGGAGCACTCGAGTGGCTTGCCCAGCCGGCCCTCGACTTCATCGCGGATTTTCGCGAACGGCGCATCCAGCTGCAACGAGAAGCCGACGCCCATGCCGACTGACTGCGGATAGACCTTGACCAGCGGAAATCCCAGGACCTTGCCGGGGACTTTCGGCAGGAATGCCGGTTCTTCCTCGATGCGGGTGTAATTCGCGTTGAGCCGGTCGATGTATTGGCCCATGCGCCGGTCGTCGTTTTTCCAGTCGAACCAGGATTCCTGGCAAGTCGCGAGCTTGCCAAGATAGATGTCCTCCCCTTCGTTGCCCGACGGCAAACCCGTAGCGGAGGAAGAAAGCGCTGTGGCGGCGAGCAGGACGGAGAGTAAGGGCATGGTGTACTACCAACGCATGTGTGGCTGGGAGCCGGTCATAACCATGATGAAAGGGGACGGAGGCAGTTAATCCGCTTAACTTCCTCCGTCCCTTCTCCTCGATACCAGGCTATCGCGACGTCTGGGTGCCGGGGGGGCTCCTTCTTCTTCACCGTGGACCTGCTGGCGTAACCGCGCCGTTCGCTGGTCGAACACCAAGCCGATCCCCACGCCCGGTACCAGCTCCCGTCTACATGCCTGGAGGTGGCCGAACGACGTCAAATGAACCTTTTGCCCTGTTCCCCGACTACCTTGGCGACGGGTAAAGGAGAGACTGGAATTGGAGCGCAGCACAAGCAACCGCGAACACGCCGATCAATTGCTGGTAGTACGTTGCCAACTGGGTGAACGCGCGGCCTTTGACGACCTTGTCCGCCGCTGGTCCGGCTCGTTGCATCGGTATGCGCTGAAGCTGACCAATGACCCGGAACTGGCCAACGATCTGACCCAGGACGTCTGGCTTCGCGCCATACAAGGGATGGGAAGGCTGCGGGATGCCGCGCAGTTCCGTCCCTGGCTCTTCGGGATCGCACACCGCACGTTCATGGACCGCCTGCGGACCCGCTATGCCATGCCCATGGCTGCCGACATCGATGTGGAAGAGGTGGCGGCTATCGATGATTTCGGCGCCGACGAGGATTTCGGTCGGGCGCTGGCTACCGGCATGGCATCGCTGCCGATCGTCGAACGCGAAGTGTTGACGCTGTTTTATCTGGAAGAACTCTCGCTGGCCGACATCGCCAATGCACTGGGCATTCCGGTCGGTACCGTCAAATCGCGGCTGTTCCGCGCAAGAACACTATTACGCCAAAAAATCCTTCTGAAGGAATCCTTCCATGATCAATGAATCTTCGCCACTGTCCCTCGATGCGGAACTCCAGCATCTGACGGAGCGCGCTCTTTCCCTGCGGTCGCGGTATGGCCATGTAGCGTTGCTGCTGGTGGCGCTGATGATGTGCGTGTTGCTGGGCGCATTGCTGGCTACCGAGCCGGATTTGCCTGGCCGCACCCAAGCCGCGCTTGTCGTCATGCTGGGTATCGGCGCCTGCTGGGTGGCTTATGCACTTTGGGTACTGCGCCATCGCAGGCCTTTGCTGGCCAACCACCGCATCGTGGCGGGCTGGATGGCAGTGGTGTTCACCGCGATGTTTCTTGCCGGTGCATTGGCAATGGCCATCACCGCAGGTAGCGCGACCTTCTATGCGGCCGCGGCGGCCGGCATCGGGATGCTCGCCCTTGCGGTAGTCATCCTCATCCAGGCGTATCGCCACGTCGCCCGGCTGCACGCTCGGCGCCGAGAACTCGAACGCCAGCTGGGAGAGCAGTCCCCGTAGATCGGGCTTCGAAAAGGGGTCAGGTTCATTTCTTGCCAGAGCACCTTTTCGTAAATCCCGCGTAGGCCATGCAGGTCGGGCTTCATGCGGTGGGCCCCGCCCATCCTCAAGCTGCCGGCGCCGGAATCCCCACGTAAACGCCAACCGCTTCGTGCATCAGCGCCGGCGCACTCCATCGCTCGGCATCGCGTGGCCCCGATTGCGCCAGCCTGGCGCGCAGTTCGGGCTGCCGCAGCACCTGGGCCACGTGGCCGGCGAAGGCTTCCACGTCCTCCGCGCTGACGACCGCGCTGGCGGCATCGCGCAGCACGGTCGCGGTGCCCATCACCGCGGTGGACACGATGGGCACGCCCAGGGCCATGGCTTCGATCAGGACCAGGCCCTGGGTTTCGGTGGGCGAGGCGAAGACGAAGGCATCGGCGCTGCGGTAGCAGTCCAGCAGGGTGGTGCGGCGATCGAGGTTGCCGAAGAAGCGGACGTGGGATTCCAGGTGCAATGAAACGGTGAGGGACTTGAGGCGGGCGGCGTCGGGACCTTCGCCGGCGATCAGGAACAGCAACTGCGGGAAGTCCGGCACCAGCCGCCGCACGACCTGCAGCAGGAAGTCGATGTTCTTCTCCATTGCCAGGCGGCTGACGGTCAGCAGCACGGGACGGTCTGAAGCAATACCGTGCGCCTGGCGGAAGGCCTGGCCGTCGCCGCCTGCGAATTCGCGCAGGTCGATGCCGGTGGGCAACACGGTGGAAGGCGTGTCCACGCCGTAGGCGCGCAGCACGTCCACCATTTCCGCCGTGGGCACGATCAGGTGGTCGATCTCGCCGCACAGCTTGCGCGAAGCCCGCCGCGCCACGGACTTCAGCAACCGCGCGGGCAGCCAGGGCAGGTAGTGCGCGGCGTATTCCTCGAAATAGGTGTGGTAGGTCTCCACCACTCGCAGCCCGCGCGCGCGACGCAGGCGGACGCCGAGCTTGTGGGCGCGAAACGGGGTGTGGACATGCACCACGTCCCAGTCGCGCACCGACAGCGAGTCGAACACCTCGCGCAACGCGCGCGAAGTTATCAGCCGGTCCTCGGGGTCGAAGAAAATCTTGCGTGCCGGCAGGCGGATGACCTCGAAATCGGCGCCGAACTCGGCATCGAATGCCTGCTGCGCATCGCCGCCGCCGTAACCGGGCGCCACCAGGGTGACGCGGTGGCCCATCTCCAGCAGCGCGCCGACGTAAGTACGGATCGAGGTCGAAACGCCATTGACCCGCGGGAAGTAGACGTCGGACAGCATCAGCACGTGCATCGGCACCTCGACGGGCGGGGGCGGGTCCACGACACATCCGTGGGATGTGACAGACAATGCCCTGCTTGCATGGAGGTTTTGTGACCGCCACGCGGTGATCGGACTTCATCGATCGGGCTTCATGCGGCGGGTTTGAGTGCGCTCCGCAAGAACTGAGCCGGTACGCGGGGTTTTCCCGGCGCGCCGGGCTTTGGACTCCACGCGCCGACCTTTTTACCCGGCACGCCGGGTTTCAAACCCCGTATGCCGACCTTTTTGGTCGACACGCCGGCTTTCGGACCCCACGTGCCGACCTTTTCACCCGGCGCGTGGGGTTTCAAACCCCGTACGCCGACCTTTTTACCCCACGCGTCGAGTCCGATACCCCACGCGCAGGCCTTTTTATCCCGAACGCCGGGATTGGCACCTCATGCAGGCGCTACCCGTTCACACTGAACGCCGATCCCGTCGTTTAACCGGCAGACCGGGTAGATCGCACATCATGCGGCGGGCTTGAGCCCGCCTATTGGTTCCACGCAGCCGGTTTTGCGTATCCCGCAGGTAGCCGGTCCTGGTTCGCTTGGTTCACTATCCACCCCCTTTTCGATCCCCGGAGTTTTTCTTGATGAAGCTATCGCGCACCCTGACCCTAACCGTGGTCGCCGCCTCCTTTGCCCTCGTCCTCGCCGCCTGCAAC
>JBOHXX010000151.1:0-7841 GCA_050737675.1 Pseudoxanthomonas sp. | reverse complement strand
TTTCAGGCACCTGGCAAGGCAAAACAGAGCAAGAGCGATTCCCGCCTTCGCGGGAATGACGAGCAAAACTCCGCTAATCGAGGAACAGATCCGGATACAACGGCTGCGACGGATCGACCGCATAGCCCGATAGATCGGTGACCCCGGCTTCCGCCAGCACTTCGTCATCGATCAGGAACTGTCCGGAGAAACCCTTCGCCGGACGCACCAGCACCGCATGCGCGGCATCGGCCATGATCTCCGGCTTGCGGCCGTTGCCGGCACTGACGCCGGGGATCATGTTCAAGGCTTCGGTGGCGATCAGGGTGCGTGGCCACAAGGCGTTGATCGCAACGCCTTGCGGGCCGAACTCGGCGGCGAGGCCCAGGGTGACGAAGCTCATGCCCATCTTCGCCAGGGTGTAGCCGGTATGCGGCGCCCACCATTTCGGATCCAGCGACGGCGGTGGCGCCAGGGTCAGGATGTGCGGATTGGACGACTGCAACAGGTGTGGCAGGCAGGCCTGCGCGCACAGGAAACTGCCGCGCGAGTTGACCTGGCTCATCAGGTCGAAGCGCTTCATCGGCGTGTCCAGCGCGCCGCGCAGCCAGATGGCGCTGGCGTTGTTGACCAGGATATCGATGCCGCCGAAGTGATCCACGGTCGCGGCGACCGCCGCCTTCACTTCCTCTTCCTCGCGGATATCGCATTTCAGCGCCAAGCCCTGTCCGCCGGCGGCAGTCACGGCATCGGCGGCGGTGTAAATGGTGCCGGCCAGCTTGGGATTGGGCACCGCCGATTTCGCGGCGATGGCGACATTGGCGCCGTCACGCGCCGCGCGCAGGGCGATGGCCAGACCGATGCCGCGCGAGGCGCCGGTGATGAAGAGGGTTTTGCCTGCGAGGCTTGTCATGTGAGGAGTGAGTGGAGAGGAGTGAGGAGTGAGGAGTGAGCAAGAGCGGATGCCCGGATTTTACTCACTTCTCACTCCTCTCCACTCACTCCTATGCTTTCAAGGCTTCGGCCCCTGCCCTTCATTGTCTTCCCACTTCAACAGCTTGCGGGTAACGAAACGGTAAACCGGCTTGCCGGTACGGAACCACAGGTCGCGCAGCCACGAAGTGCGCTTGAGCAGGCGCCACTCCACCGGCGTCACCATGTCGCGGCAGTACATGCGCTTGTGCTTGAGCAGGTGGCGCAGGTCCTCGCGCGCCAGCAGGCGCATCCAGCGCGAACGCGGGTTGCCACGGGTCGCCAGCTGGAAATCGATCAGGGCCGGGCTGCCGTCGGCGCGCACCAGCCAGTTGGCTTCCTTGGCCAGGTCGTTGTGGGCGATGCCGCGGCGATGGACCTGCTGCAACAGGCGCCGCGCCGCGCGGAAATACGCCAGGTCGCCGCGCGGCGGATTCTTGTACATGGCCACGCCGTCGAGGAAGCTGCGATCCAGATGGGTGCCATCCCAGTCCAGCAACTGCGGCGTCTGCGCCTGGCCGACCAGTTGCCGCAAGGCCAGCGCTTCGCGATGGGCCAGGCGCCAGGCCGGCAGGCGCAGCCACCAGGGCGAAGCGGAGAGGTCGCGACGCACGAACAGCCCTCGCGCGTCGCGCATCAAGGCGATGCGGCCGAAACTGTCGGCCTTGAGCGCTTCGACTTCGATGGCCGGCTCTTTGAGGGAATGCTCGCGGTTCATGATCACAGTTTAAACCGTCTGTCCTGCATGCCGCCCTGCGCGCCACTCTGTCGCACCGCCTGCACACCATGCGTGCACGCCACCTATAATCGGCCGCAATGAATCCTTCCTGGTTCGACAGCCTGCTGGCCTGGATCACAACGCATCCCGTGGCCGCGGGTGCGGTGATCTTCGCCATCGCGTTCTGCGATGCGGTCATCGTCCTGGGGGCGATCGTGCCGGCACTGCCGTTGCTGTTCGCGGTGGGCATGCTGATCGGCCTGGGCGAGCTGTCGGGGCCGTATGCGCTGGCCTGCGCCGCCCTCGGCGCCTTCGTTGGCGACGGACTCAGCTTCCAGATCGGCAGGCGCTGGGGACCGCAGTTGCGCACGCACTGGCCGTTCCGCAAGTTCCCGCAACTGCTGGACCGCGGCGAGACCATGTTCCGCCGCAATGCGTTGAAGAGCATCCTGATCGCGCGTTACGTGGGTCCGATCCGTCCCTTCGTCCCGGCCATCGCCGGCATGTTGAAGATGCCCTGGCGCCGCTACCTGCCGGCCAGCGCGCTGGCGGCGGTGAGCTGGGCGGCCCTGTTCCTGGTCCCCGGCTGGGTGCTGGGCGAGGCCTACGACGCGGTAGCCGCGGTGGCCGGGCGCCTGGCCCTGGTGCTGGGCCTGCTGCTGGTGGTGATGGCCCTGGCCTGGGCGATGGTGCTGTACACCTATCGCTGGTTCGCCGCGCATGCCGACTCCCTGCTCGCGCGCGCGCTGGCGTGGTCGCACGAGCACCCGGTGCTGGGCCGCTATTCGATGGCGGTGTTCGACCCGCAGCGCCGCGAATCGGTGTCGCTGGCCTTGCTGGCGGTGATGCTGCTGGCGATCGGCTGGGTCTGGTTCGCGTTCCTGGCGCTGGTGCTCGGCCATGGCGAACCGCTGGGCGTGGACCTGGCCATCCACGGCTTCATGCAGGCCCTGCGCAATCCGCTGGCCGACCATCCGATGGCGGCGCTGGCCTCGCTCGGCGATGCCGAGGTGCTGGCCCCGGCCGCGATACTGGTGCTGCTGTACCTGGCCTGGCGCAAGCGCTGGATGGCCGCGGCGCACTGGCTGGCGGCGCTGGCGTTCGGCCTGGCGCTGACCGCGTGGCTGGGGGCGTCGGTGGATTTCCCGCGTCCGCCCGCGGTGGCCAGCGGTTTCAGCTTTCCTTCCATCACCATCACCATGTCCACGATCACCTTCGGCTTCTTCGCCGTGCTGATCGCGCGTGAGTTACCGGGACGACGACGCATCTGGCCGTACCTGGTGTCGGGCGTGGTGGTGGCGTTGATTGGCTTCGCCCGCATCTACCTGGGCGCGCACTGGCTGAGCGACGTGATCGGCGGAATGCTGTTCGGGATCTTCTGGCTGCTGGTGCTGGGCATCGCCTACCGGCGCCGCACGGTGCGCTCGTTGTGGATGAAACCGCTGGCATGGCTGTTCTACGGCGCGATCGCGGTAGCCGCGCTGTGGCATGCGCCGCGCAACATCGAACCGCTGCTGGCGCAGTTCGAGGTGGTGCAGATCCATGACTCGGTTGCGCTGGAAACCTGGTGGCAACACGACTGGCAAAGGCAACCGGCACGGCGCAACGAATTCGACGACGAACAGCGCTGGCCGCTGGACGTGCAGGTCGCCGGCCCGCTGGCGCCGTTGCGCGCGCAGCTCGAAGCGAAAGGCTGGCGGCTGCAATCGCAGGCGGGATGGGAACAGGCACTGAACCTGCTCGACAGCGACCTGCCCGAGCAGCAGCAACCGGTGCTGCCGGCTACATTGGACACGCGCGCGGAAAGCCTGCTGATGCTGCGCGAAGGCACGCGCCCCGGCGAAATGCTGGCCCTGCGCCTGTGGGCCGCGACGACCCACTTGCAACCCGGCGATATGCCGCTGTGGATCGGAAGCGTGCAGACCCTGCAGCATCAGCGTGCGTTCGAGGTCGTCGGCATGTGGCGGCCGTTGCGCGAGGCTGGTTCGTCGCTGCAAGCCCTGTCCGCGGACATGGGCCCGCTGCAGCACCAGCTCGAGCCGCACCCGGAAACCCAATGGCCGGTGTTGCGGATCCGTACCGACAGGATCGGCCCCAACATCGGCGAGGACTACGAGATAGCGAGAGCACGTCTCCTTGCCTCAGGCTGGATCGCCGTTCCTGCGCAATGCTCAGAACAAAATTTATGCGAGGATCATCCTGAGCTGGCAACACGCCTTGCGGATTCGAAAACTTGTGGATCATTCACTAGGGACAAATCGGAAATCAGGGTCTGTACCGAATCCGTGCCGGACCGCACGACAGTGGAAAGCGTCCACTATTTACGCTGACGGTTCATTCGAACCGAATCTGCTACTCAGCTCGACTCGATCCAGGAATAACGTCACGCCTCAGGGCATCATCCGCAACAGCAGTTCCAGGCGCTCATGCACATCGTCTTCCTGCAGGATCGACAGTCGTTGCGCATCGTCCAGCGGCAGGAATTCGGCCAGGCGCCAGCCGACCCAGGCGGCATCGTCGAAACGCGCGTTGCTGACCTTGCTGTGTTCGCCGCCGGCCTTCTCCAGGAAGTGCTGCAGCACCGTGGCCAACAGCGCATGTTCCGGGCGCAGCGAATCATCCAGGTCGGCTTCGCGCCAGCGCACTTCGCCCACGACCAGGCCGTTGTCGCGCACTCGCGTCCGCTGCACATGGAAGCGTCGCCCGCCCCGCACCTGCAGGGTCAGCAGCCCGTCGGCGCCGGTGTCGAAATCCTCGATCAGCGCTTCGGTTCCGAACGCGGCGGACGTCGCCGGCGCGCCGGCTTCGTTGCCCTCCAGGATCAGGCAGATACCAAAGCCGCGGCCGTTGCGGCCGCAATCGCCGACCATGTCCAGGTAGCGGCGCTCGAATACCCGCAGGCCCAGCGCTGCACCAGGCAACAACACCGTGTGCAGGGGGAACAGCGGCAGCGGTTCATTCAAGGGCATGCACAAGGGTAGCGTGCACCATGCGCACGATCCAGCAAGGCGAGGCCGCGCGCATGGCGCACGCTTGCCCCGTGTCAGGGCGACAGGCTTCCGCGACGCAAAAAAAACGGCCGCCCCGAAGGACGGCCGCATGGCAGGACGACTGGATTCAGTTCGCTACGGCCCTGCGTGCATTCACGCGACCGGCACCGAAGGTTTCGTCATTGCCCGGCTTGCCCAGGTCGTCCGCCGAAGCGCGCAGGATCCGTTCGACCGCCGCAGGCGACAACTCGCCGCCATGCTTGCCGATGATCAATGCCGCCACGCCCGAAACATGCGGCGCCGCCATGCTGGTGCCGGCAGACCAGCCGTAGCCACCCGTACCCGAGGTGGTGCTGAACACCATGTCCCAGACCCAGCAGGGACGCGTGATGCCCTTGAAGGTGCAGTCTTCGGTGCCCGGATAATCGAAATTGCCGCCCGGCGCGCCGAAATCGATCGCCGACTGGCCATAGTTGCTGTAGCTGGCCCGCACGTCGAAGTTGGTGTCGGAAGGATTCTTCAACCATGCAATCGGACCCAGCGCACTGACCGCCAGCACGCCCGGCAACTGTGCGGGGAATGCGCGCAGGTTCTGCGTGGTGCAGACGCCGTCGTTGTCGCAGACCCGGCCACTGTCATGGTCCAGATCCCGCCCGTCGTTGCCCGCGGACGCCACGACGGTCGCGTTCTGCCTGTTCGCATAGCGCGTGGCACGACCGGTCGCGTTGATCAACTCGGCCACTTCCTTGCCGCCCACCGCCAAACCACCGTTGACGCCCAGGCTCATGTTGATGACGTCGGCACCCGCATCGGCCGCATACACGATGCCCTGGATGATGGCGGCGAAGCTGCCGCTACCGGTAACCGGGTCCAGCACCTTGACTGCGATCAGCTCGGCCAGCGGTGCAACGCCGATCGTGCCGATGCCGTTGTCCGCGGCGCCAATGGTGCCCATGGTGTGGGTGCCGTGGGTGCTGCCACTGGTGTTGCAATGGGTCTGTCCCGCCACGAACGATATCGACTTGGCCGAGTTGAGGTTGGGTGCGATGTCCACATGCTGGCAATAGACGCCGGTATCCAGCACGGCGACGGTGGCGCCCTGGCCGCGGTAACCGGCGTTCCATGCACCTGCCGCATCAATGGCGGCATGGCCCCACTGGAAATCGAAGAACGAATCGTTGTCGCCGGAAGCAGGGGGGTTGGCGAAATCCGCCTGGATTTCTTCCTTGGCTTCAGCGAGGTCGAACTGCAGGGTCACGTCCTGCACCGCGGAACGGATCGCCGGGATCTTGCCTGCATCAGTGGCGAAATAGGGGTTGTCGGATTCGATGATGGCCACGCCGATCTGCGGAAGTCGCGCAACGATGCGCCCACCCGCGGCCTCGACCTTGCGCGCAAGTTGGGTATCGAAACCATTCGATTTCGCAGTGACGACATAGGTGGCGGCCTGCGCCGCGCCAGCGATGGCGAACGCACCAACGGCAAGCCCGATGGCCTGTGCAAGCTTATGCATGGAAGATCTCCCTGGAGTGGAATTAACAGACACGGCGGGGGCCGTGCCCGCCGGACTGTATACCTTCCAAGATCAGGGCATCGGGCACGTCAAACGCACCGCAAACAGGACAGGACCCGGACTGACTGATCGACCACGCGATGCAGCGGGCAACGCCGTGGATACGGACGACAACGTGCGCCGTACGCACGCCCTGGACACGGGGTCGTCCGTTTGGCGCGCTACAGCGCCGCGAAGAATCGCCGCGGCGCACCATCAAAACCGCCGTTCGACATGAACACCACGTGGTCGCCGGGCCGCGCGATCGAACGCAGCGCCTCGACCAGCGCGTCCACGTCGGCCACGGTACGCGCATCGCCACGGATCGCGGACACTACCTTGCCCGCATCCCAGGCCAGTTCCGGGCGATGCAGGAACACCACCGCATCGGCGCCGTCGAGCGAAGGCGCCAGCGCTTCGGCATGCGCGCCCAGGCGCATGGAATTGCTGCGCGGCTCCATCGCCACCACTATCCGCGCGGCGCCGACCCTGGCGCGCAAACCCTGCAACGTGGTCTGGATCGCGGTCGGGTGATGGGCGAAGTCGTCGTAGATGGTGATGCCATTGGCCGTGCCGATGACTTCGAGCCGGCGCTTGACGCTGTGGAATCCGGACAGCGATGGAATCACTGCTGCGATATCCACGCCCGCTGCATGCGCCGCGGCGAGCGCCGCAAGTCCGTTGAGCACATTGTGCTTGCCCAGCATGGGCCACTGCACGACACCGATTTCGCTGCCGTCGTGAAGCACGGCGAAGGCGCTGCCGTCTTCGTTGACCAGGCGCGCACTCCATTCCAGCGCTTGGTCGAAGCCAAAGCGCTCCACCGGCGTCCAGCAACCCATCGCCAGCACTTCGGCCAGGCGCGCGTCCTCGCCATTGACGATCAGCCGGCCGCGACGCGGCACCGTGCGCACCAGGTGGTGGAACTGGCGCTGGATCGCGGCGATGTCGGGGAAGATGTCGGCGTGGTCGTATTCCAGGTTGTTGAGGATCGCCACCAGCGGCCGGTAGTGCACGAACTTGCTGCGCTTGTCGAAGAACGCGGTGTCGTATTCGTCGGCTTCCACCACGAACTCGCGCCCGCTACCCACGCGCGCGGACACACCGAAGTCCTCGGCCACGCCGCCGATCAGGAAACCCGGATCGCGGCCCGCCGCGTGCAGCAGGTAGCTGAGGATGGTGGTGGTGGTGGTCTTGCCGTGGGTGCCGGCAACGGCGATGGTGTCGCGGCCGGGCAGCACGTTCTCGGCCAGCCATTGCGCGCCGGAGGTGTACTTGCGGCCTTCGTCCAGCACCGCCTCGACCGCGGCATTGCCGCGAGAGAGCGCGTTGCCGACCACGACCTCGTCGCAGTCGCGGGAAATGTTTTCCGGCAGGTAGCCCTGCGAGAACGGGATGCCCAGGGTTTCCAGCTGGGTGGACATCGGCGGATAGATCGCCTGGTCGCTGCCTTCGACCGCATGGCCGAGTTCCCGCGCCAACGCGGCCACGCCGCCCATGAAAGTGCCGGCGATGCCGAGGATATGGAGTTTGCTCATGCGGCAATTGTCGCCCGATTCCCCCACAAACTGTAGGAGCGCCCCATGGGCGCGAGCTCTTCGTCCCGCATCAAGGATCCCATCGAAGAGCT
>JBOHXX010000150.1:0-7875 GCA_050737675.1 Pseudoxanthomonas sp. | reverse complement strand
GCCCAGGCCGCTGCTGCAACGACCACCGGCGCCGTCGCCGATGCCGCTGCCGCAACTGCCGACAAGGCTTCCGACCTGGCCGCCAAGGCCAAGGAAGTGGCTGACAAGGCCGAAGCAGCAGCCAAGAAGTAAGCACCGACTGCAGCCATTCGCTGGAAGTCCGACAAAGCCCGCCTTCGCGGGCTTTGTCTTTTCTAGGGTATGGAACGGGACGGGTTGTATCCTTGTCGTCTCCTTCCGCAGGCGTCGACAGCATGTCGGTACTGGCTTCGCAACTCGATCCACGTTCACAAGAATTCATCGACACCGCCGCCTACCACCGCGTCCTGGTGGAAGAACTGGACCGTCGCCTGGCCCTCGCGGCCGACGGTGGCGGCCAGAAGGCCCGCGACAAACACACCGAACGCGGCAAGTTGCTTGCGCGCGAGCGCGTCACCGCCCTGCTCGACCCGGGCTCGCCGTTCCTTGAAATCGCCCCGCTGGCCGCCGAAGGCATGTATGCCGATGCCGCGCCCGGGGCCGGCATGGTCGCCGGCATCGGCCGGGTCCAGGGACTGGAAGTGGTGGTGGTGGCCAACGACGCCACGGTCAAGGGCGGCACCTATTTCCCGATGACGGTGAAGAAGCACCTGCGCGCGCAGGAGATCGCACGCGAGAATCGCCTCCCCTGCATCTATCTGGTCGATTCCGGCGGCGCCTTCCTGCCACTCCAGGACGAAGTCTTCCCCGACCGCGAACACTTCGGCCGCATCTTCTACAACCAGGCCCGGCTCAGCGCCGAGAACATCCCGCAGATCGCCGTGGTCATGGGCAGTTGCACCGCTGGCGGCGCCTACGTGCCGGCGATGTGCGACGAAAGCATCATCGTCAAGGAACAGGGCACGATCTTCCTGGGCGGTCCGCCGCTGGTGAAGGCGGCGACCGGTGAAGTCGTTGACGCCGAAACACTGGGCGGTGCCGACGTGCACACCCGCATCTCCGGCGTGGCCGACCACTTCGCCGAGGACGATCGCGATGCGCTGCAGATCGCGCGCAACCTGGTCGGCAACCTCAACCGGACCAAGCCCATGACCGTGGCCCTGCGCGAACCGCGCGAGCCGCTGTACGCCGCCGATGAGCTGTACGGCATCGTGCCGCAGGACACCCGCCGTCCATTCGACATCCGCGAGGTCATCGCCCGCATCGTCGATGGTTCGCGCTTCGACGAGTTCAAGGCGCGCTACGGCAAGACCCTGATCACCGGCTTCGCCCACCTGCACGGTTATCCGGTCGGCATCATCGCCAACAACGGCATCCTGTTCGCCGAGAGCGCGCTCAAGGGCGCGCATTTCATCGAACTGTGCAACCAGCGCGGCATCCCGCTGGTGTTCCTGCAGAACATCACCGGTTTCATGGTCGGGAAAAAATACGAGAACGCAGGCATCGCCAGGGACGGGGCCAAGATGGTCACCGCGGTGGCCTGCTCGTCGGTGCCCAAGTTCACCGTGGTCATCGGCGGCAGCTTCGGCGCCGGCAATTACGCCATGTGCGGCCGTGCCTACGGGGCGCGCTTTTTGTGGATGTGGCCGAACGCCCGCATCAGCGTGATGGGTGGCGAACAGGCCGCCAGCGTCCTGGCCACGGTCAAGCGCGATGGCATCGAAGCCTCCGGCAAGTCGTGGAGCGCGGACGAAGAGGAAGCCTTCAAGGCACCGATCCGTGAGCAATACGAATCGCAGGGCAGTCCGTGGTACGCCACCGCGCGCCTGTGGGACGACGGCATCATCGATCCTGCGGATACGCGACGCGTGCTCGGGCTGGCGATCTCGGCTTCGTTGAATGCACCGATCGAGCCGGCGAAGTTCGGCGTGTTCCGGATGTAGTCGATGGACGGGATCCTGCTCGTCACCGGCGCCGGACGCGGCATCGGCGCAGCCACCGCCACGCTGGCGGCGCGGCGCGGTTATGCGGTCTGCGTGAACTACCTGCACAACCAGGCAGCGGCGATACGGGTCGTCGAGACGATCGAACACGAAGGCGGCCGGGCCATCGCGGTCGCCGCGGACGTGTCGGTCGAGGCCGAGGTACTGCGCCTGTACGAATCCATCGACCGGCAACTGGGCCCGGTCACGGCCCTGGTCAACAACGCCGGCATCCTGGAGCGCCAGGGCCGCGTGCAATCGATCGGCGCAGCCAGGCTGCAGCGCGTGTTCGCAACCAACGTGATCGGGAGTTTCCTGTGCGCACGCGAAGCCGTGCTCCGCATGTCCACGGCACACGGCGGACAGGGTGGCGCCATCGTCAATGTTTCTTCCGTCGCCGCCCGCACCGGCTCCCCTAACGAATACGTCGATTACGCCGCCAGCAAGGGCGCCATCGACAGCTTCACCCGCGGACTGGCAGCCGAAGTCGCAGCCGAGGACATCCGGGTCAACGCGGTGCGCCCCGGTTTCATCCACACCGACATGCACGCCAGCGGCGGCGAACCGGACCGGATCGAGCGGGTCAAGGCGTTCGTGCCATTGGGCCGTGGTGGCCAGGCCGAGGAAGTCGCACAGGCGATCCTGTGGCTGCTGTCGGCGGAAGCTTCCTATACGACCGGCGCGTTCATAGATGTGGCGGGCGGGCGCTAGCGTTCAGCTATTCAGGTATTACCTGAGGTCCCAGTGCCAAACCTGTGCTCACGCGGGCATTTTGGTGAGCCAGATCACAGCAAATTAGCGCTCGGACGGCGATAGTCGCCAATCCCCCGTACCCGTTGGAGACCACGCCGATGTCTATCTGGAAGGATCAGAACCCCGCCCGCAAGGATTCGATCCCGCTGCCGCCCGAGCCCGTGCGCGAGGCGCCGGCCACCGCCGCCGACTTCTCGCCCACGACCACCGCCCCGCCGCGCGCCGTGCCCGCCGCCAGCAATGAGCGTGAACCCAAGGAATCGCTGATTGCCGCCGACCTGACCATCGAGGGCAAGATCGAAGGCACCGGCCATGTCCGCATCGCCGGCAAGTTCAAGGGCGACGTCAATGTGCAGGGCGACCTGACCATCGAGACCGGGGCGAAGTTGAACGGCGGCGTGCGCGCCAAGAAGGTCACCATCGCCGGCGAGCTCGAAGGCAATATCGAAGCGGCGTCGCGGGTCGAGCTGCTCAGCTCCGGCGTGATCATCGGCGACCTCAAGGCGGGTTCGCTGACCGTCGCCGCGGGATCACGCATGCGCGGCCAGGCCGATTTCGGCTGGGACGACAGCAAGGCCGCCTCCACGTCCAAATCCGGCGGCAAGGAAACGGGTAACGACACGGCTTCATGAGCACGCCGCGCCCGGGCACTGCGGGCGCGACGCGCAGCTGCCCGCATTGCAAGACCACCATCCTCGAAAGCGCGAGCGTCTGCCCCGCGTGCAAGCATCACCTGCGTTTCGATGAAGCCGCAGTCACCGCCAGACGCGCGGCCGAAACCATCGTGCCCTTGCGCGTACAGGGCACGGTGAAGCACCCGGCCGAAGGCGCCGCGTGGGAATACACCGTCGTGCTGACGATCAGGAACGACCGTGGCGACGAGATCGCGCGCCACGTCGTCGGCGTGGGCGCGATGCACGCCAGCGAGGAACGCACTTTCACCCTGGCGGTGGAAGCCGTACCGCGCAACGACCTGAAGGGCCAGCGCGGCCGCAGGGATCATTGACCTTGGGCGCGGTGCGTAGGAGCGACGTGAGTCGCGACTGGAAAACCGGTCGCTTGAAGGTTTGGGAGGCGCGGTAAATTATTCGCGACTGATGTCGCTCCTACGTGCTTTCTGCTCAGCGCTCGGGCGTACTCGGTCCACAGTTGTCGCAGCCGCCACACGCGGAACTGTCGGCCTTGGCCACCGGGGAAATCCGGCGCCCGATCGAACGCAACCAGGCCGGCTTGCCTTCGCGCAGCAACGGCAAGGCAATCGCCACCCGCAGTTTGCGCACGCTGCCGGGAAACTGCTTCTTCGCCACCACCCACACGCTCAACAGCACCGCTGCGGCGATGACCACGTACTGCAGCAGCAGCGACGTGCTCATCCCGCCCCCAGCAGCACCGCGACCTGGTAGGTCACGAACGACGCGGCATAGGCCAGCGCGAACAGGTAGATCGTGGCATAGGACATTTTCTTCCACGAGTTGGTCTCGCGCTTGATCGTGGCCAGCGTGGAGATGCACATCGGCGCATAGATGAACCACACCAGCAACGACAGCGCGGTCGCCAGCGACCAGCCATCGGAAATCAACGGGGTCAGTGCCTGCGCGGCGGCATCGTCATTGGCAGCCGAGAGCGCATAGACCGTGGCCAGGGACGACACTGCGACTTCGCGCGCGGCCATGCCCGGGATCAGGGCGATGCAGATCTGCCAGTTGAAACCGATCGGGGCGAAGATCGAGGTCATCGCATGGCCGAGGCGACCGGCGAAACTGTAGTCGATCGCCGGCATGGTCGCGTCCACCGGCGCGCCGGGAAACGACAACAGGAACCAGAGCAGGATGGTCAGCGCGAGGATGATGCCACCAACCCGGCGCAGGAAGATCGAGGCCCGCTCCCACAAGCCGATCAACAGGTCGCGTGGGTGCGGGATGCGATAGGAAGGCAATTCCAGCAGCAAGGGATGCTCGCTCTTGTCGCGACGCCATTTCTTCATCACCCACGACACCAGCAGTGCGCTGACCACGCCGGCGGAGTACAGGCCGAACAGCACCAGGCCCTGCTGGTTGAACACGCCCCAGACCTGTTTCTGCGGAATGAACGCACCGATCAGCAAGGCATAAACCGGCAGGCGCGCCGAGCAGGTCATGAGCGGCGCCACCAGGATCGTGGCCAGGCGGTCGCGCGGGTCCTGGATGGAACGCGTTGCCATGATCCCCGGGATGGCGCAGGCGAAGCTGGAAAGCAGCGGGATGAAGGAACGGCCGGACAATCCCGCCGATGCCATCATCCGGTCGAGCAGGAACGCCGCACGCGGCAGGTAGCCGGATTCCTCCAGCGCCAGGATGAAGGCGAACAGGATCAGGATCTGCGGCAGGAACACGATCACCCCGCCGAGGCCGGCGATGATGCCCTTCACCAGCAGGCTGTTGAGTGGCCCTTGCGGCAGCGCCGCACCCACCGTGGTTCCCAGCCAGGCGGTAGCCGCGTCGATGGCATCCATCATCGGCGTGGCCCAGGCATAGACCGCCTGGAAGATCAGGAACATGACCACGGCCAGGGCCATCAATCCGAACACCGGATGCAGCAGCCAGCGATCCAGCGCATCGTCGATCCTGGCGGTGCGGGTGGGCATGCCGACCGCGGCCGCCAGCAACCGGCGGGTTTCCTGGTGCAGGGCCTGCGCCGCTCCCGCATCATGGTCCGCGCCTTTGGCCAGGTGGAGCTGCGGGACATGCGGTTCGGCGACCAGGCGATCGATCTGTTCGACCAGCGCGCGGGCGCCGTTGCGCTTGACCGCGACGGTCTCGACCACCGGCACGCCCAGTTCGCGCTCAAGCACGGCCAGGTCGATGGTGATCCCGCGGCGACGCGCGACGTCAGCCATGTTCACGGCCAGGATCATCGGCTTGCCCAGTTCCCGCACTTCCAGCGCGAAGCGCAGGTGCAGGCGCAGGTTGGTGGCGTCGACCACGCAGACCAGCACATCGGGCGCGGGTTCACCGGGCAGGAAACCGCGGCACAGGTCGCGGGTGATGGCTTCGTCCAGGCTGGCGGCATTCAGGCTGTACGCCCCGGGCAGGTCCAGCACCGCGTAACTGCGCCCACTGGCGCTGAGCAGGCGTCCTTCCTTGCGTTCGACGGTGACGCCGGCGTAGTTGGCGACCTTCTGGCGGCTGCCAGTCAACTGGTTGAACAGGGCGGTCTTGCCGCAATTCGGGTTGCCGATCAACGCCAGCCGCAGCGGAACAGCAGCAGCGCTCACGTCCTGTCCCCCGCCGGCCGCAAACGGACGCGGGCCGCTTCGCTGCGGCGCAGGGCGAAACGGGTGAAACCGACCTGCACCAGCAATGGCTCGGCCCCGAGGGGTCCCTGGGCCACGACTTCCACCTGTTCGCCGTCGACGAAACCCAGCTCGCGCAAACGGCGGGCAATGTTGTCGTTTGCACCTACGTCCTGCACGGAATCGACGATGGCCAGGGTGCGGTGCGGGAGTTCGGTCAACGTCACGTACAAGGCTCAAATAGGAATTGTTCTCATTCTAGCATCGCTGCCGTGCCCGCACGTGGGCCACGGGCGACCGGCTATCATTCAGCCTCGCCGCCGGGAAGGGTTGTGATGCCGCAGATGCTGGAGCAGTTACAGGAAGGCGCGGTCCTGCGCCTGCGATTGAACCGGCCGGCGCTGCACAACGCCTTCGATGCGGGGCTGATCGCCGAACTGACCACCGCGCTGGCCGCCGCCGGCTCCGATCCGGCGATCCGTGTCGTGGTCCTGGAAGGAGCTGGCGCTTCGTTTTCGGCTGGGGCCGACCTCAACTGGATGCGCGGCATGGCCGCCGCCAGCGAGGCCGGAAACCGCGAAGATGCCCTCGCCCTCGCCTGCCTGATGCGCACCCTGGACGAACTACCCAAACCGACCGTGGCCCGCGTGCATGGCGCCGCCTTCGGGGGCGGTGTCGGCCTGGTGGCGTGCTGCGATATCGCCATCGGCGTACAGGAAGCCAAATTCGGCCTGACCGAAAGCAAGCTGGGGCTGCTGCCGGCGGTCATTTCGCCCTACGTGATCGCGGCGATAGGCCCGCGCCAGGCGCGGCGCTGGTTCGCCAGCGCCGAGATCTTCGATGCGCAGATCGCATTGAGGATCGGACTGCTGCACCAGGTGGTGCCGGAAGAACAACTGGACGCCGCATTGCAGCGCCAGGTCGACCTGCTGCTGAAGGCCGGGCCGGTAGCGACGGCGAGTGCGAAAATGCTCGTGGCCCGCGTCGCGGGCGAAAGCGATCGCGACACTCTTGATTCCGACAACGCGAATCTCATTGCCAGGCTACGTGTTTCCCCTGAAGGACAGGAAGGCCTTTCCGCCTTCCTCGACAAACGAGCGCCCTCGTGGGCGGACAAGGAAGAAAAATGATGATCGACCATACCGGCATTCCCGTCTCCGACTACGCGCGCAGCAAGGCGTTCTACGAACAGCTGTTCGCCACCATCGGCGCATCGCTGCTGATGGAAGTCACGCCCGAGCAGACAGGAGACGGCACCTGGGCAGCTGGTTTCGGACGCGACCACAAACCCAGCTTCTGGATCGGCAATGATGCCCGCGGCATTGCGGCGCATACCCACATCGCCTTCACCACCGACAGCCGTGCCAAGGTCGACGCCTTCCACGCAGCCGGGCTCGCCGCCGGCGGCCGCGACAATGGCGCGCCCGGCCTGCGTCCGCACTATCACCCGGACTACTACGGCGCATACATCACCGATCCCGATGGACACAATGTCGAGGCGGTGTGCCATCTACCCGGATAAGCCGATGTTCTCCAAGATCCTCATCGCCAACCGCGGCGAAATCGCCTGCCGCGTGATCCGCACCTGCCGCAAGCTGGGCATCCGCACGGTGGCGGTGTATTCGGAAGCCGATGCCGATGCGCAGCACGTGCGCCAGGCGGACGAGGCCTATCCGATCGGCGGGCCGCGTCCCGCCGACAGTTACCTGCGTGGCGACGCGATCCTCGAAGTCGCCAGGCGTAGCGGTGCGCAGGCGATCCACCCGGGTTACGGCTTCCTGTCCGAGAACGCGGACTTCGCCGATGCGGTCGAGAACGCGGGCATGGTCTTCATCGGTCCCAAGGCCGCGTCCATGCGCAAGATGGGCAGCAAGGCCGGGGCCAAGGACCTGATGATGGCGGCCGGCGTGCCGGTGGTGCCCGGCTACACCGGCGAGGACCAGTCGCCGA
>JBOHXX010000149.1:0-7916 GCA_050737675.1 Pseudoxanthomonas sp. | reverse complement strand
GTGCAGCAGGTTGCGTTCCAGCCAGTCGGCGCTGGCGCAATAGAGCTCGGGATCGCCGTCGTTGCCGAACCAGTAGATGCGGCTGTGTTCGAGGAAGCGGCCGACGATCGAGCGCACCCGGATGTTTTCGGAAACTCCGGGAACGCCGGGTCGCAATGCGCAGGCGCCGCGCACGATCATGTCGATCCTGACCCCGGCCTGCGAGGCCGCGTAAAGCGCGCGGATTATCCGCGGCTCGTTGATCGCGTTGATCTTGACGATGATGCGGCCCCGCTTGCCGGCGCGCGCCAGTTTCGCCTCGCGCTCGATCTTCTTCAGCAGGCCGGCGTGCAGGGTGAATGGCGACTGCAGCAGGCGTTTCAGCTTGGTCGATGGGGC
Organism: Pseudoxanthomonas sp.; assembly: GCA_050737675.1. Classification (GTDB taxonomy): domain Bacteria; phylum Pseudomonadota; class Gammaproteobacteria; order Xanthomonadales; family Xanthomonadaceae; genus Pseudoxanthomonas_A. The sequence goes on along the minus strand of JBOHXX010000149.1, from coordinate 7,538 downwards.
CAGGCCCGAGAGTTGCTGGAACAGCAGGTGCACGTCGTTGCCGATATCCGGATCGGCGGTGATCAAGCCCAGGTCGGTGTAGGCACGCGCGGTGCCGCTGTGGTAGTTGCCGGTGCCCAGGTGCACGTAGCGACGCAGCTTGCGACCCTCGCGGCGCACGATCAACAGCATCTTGCCGTGGGTCTTGAAACCGACCACGCCGTACACGACCTGCACGCCGGCTTCCTGCAGGCGATCGGCGACGCCCAGGTTGGCGTCCTCGTCGAAGCGCGCGCGCAGCTCGACCACCACGGTCACGTCCTTGCCATTGCGCGCGGCCAGGATCAGCGCGTCGACGATCGCCGAATCCTTGCCGGTGCGGTACAGGGTCTGCTTGATCGCCAGCACGTTGGGGTCGGTGGCGGCCTGGCGGATCAGCTCCGGAACGGGGGTGAAGGCATCGAACGGGTGGTGCATCAACACGTCGCCGTCGTCCACCGTCTCGAACATCGCATCGAGTCCGCGCAGCGTGCGCGGGGTGAACGGCGGGTACTTGAGTTCCGGCTTGTCGGCCAGGTCGTAGACCTGGATCACGCGATTGAGGTTGACCGAGCCGTCGATCAGGTAGACCGCGTTTTCCGGCAACTCGAAGTTCTTCAGCAGCGTGCGCATGATCGGCTTGGGGCAGTCCTTGGCGATCTCCAGGCGTACTGCCGGGTTGTAGCCGCGACCGACCAGTTCATCGCGAAGGGCCAGGGCCAGGTTCTCCACTTCCGCCTCGTCCACCACCAGCTCGGAGTTGCGGGTGACCCGGAACTGGTAGGCGCCTTTCACCTCCATGCCCGGGAACATCTCGTCGGCGAACGCGGACAGCACCGAGGACAGCAGCACGAAGTCGTGCTCGCCGCCGGACACGCGCTGCGGCAGGTGGATGATGCGCGGCAACGAACGCGGCGCACGCACGATGGCCATGTGGCCGGCGCGGCCGAACGCGTCCTTGCCCTTCAGCACGACCACTATGTTCAGTGACTTGTTGAGTATCTTCGGGAACGGATGCGAGGGATCCAGCCCCAGCGGCGACAGCACCGGCATGATCTCGTTGCGGAAATAGGCACGCAGCCAGCGGGTCTGGCGCGCGTTCCAGCTGTCGCGGCTGAGCACGCGCACGCCGGCCTCGGCCAGGCCCGGGCGCAGCACTTCGTTCCAGCATCGGTACTGGGCATCGACCAGCAAGGCGGCGCGCTCGTGGATCTTGTTGAGCACGGTGGCCGGGCTCATGCCATCGGCCGCCGGGGGCAGGCCGAAATCCATCGCATGGCGCGTGGTCGCGGCGCGGATCTCGAAGAATTCGTCCAGGTTGGTGCAGGAGATGCACAGGAAGCGCAGCCGCTCCAGCAACGGCACCAGCGGATCGAGCGCCTGGGCCAGCACGCGGAAGTTGAAATCCAGTTGCGACAGTTCGCGGTTGAGGTACAGCGCCGGATCGCGCAGCGGATCGCCTTCGGTAGGTGCGGCGATGACGGGCAGGGAGTGAAGGGCGGCAGTCATGCGGTCTGGCTCGGTGAAGGCGGGCGCGAGGAATCTGGTTCGTGCGGATGTTCGCGCAGGTGCACGCGATCGGCATTGAAATGGATCGAGAACAGGCTGCCCTGGCCGACTTCGCTTTCGACCTCGAGCCGCGCCTGGTGCAGGTTCAATACGTGTTTGACAATGGAAAGGCCCAGGCCGGTGCCGCCGCTCTCGCGCGAGCGGCTGGTGGACACGCGGTAGAAGCGCTCGGTGATCCGCGGCAGGTGCGCCTGCGGGATGCCGTAACCGGTATCGCGCACGCTCAGTACCGCGCCATCGCCTTCGCGCGCGAAGCGCAGGGTGATGGTGCCGCCGATCGGGGTGTAACGCACTGCGTTGCTGACCAGATTGGAGAAGGCGCTATGCAATTCCTTGTTGGAACCCCACAGGTCGAAGCCGGCCTCGTCCTGGACCACCAGGTTGTGGCGGCGCTGGCTGAGCGCCTCGGCCTCGCGCTTCAGCGTGGCCAGCATCGGCGCCATCGCCACGCTTTCATCGGGCAGGCTGTCCTGCGCCTCCAGCCGCGACAGGGTCAGCAGGTCCTCGACCAGTTGGGTCATGCGCTGGGATTGCTTCTGCATCTCCGAGAGGATCGGTGCCCATTCGGGGAAATCGGTCGGGTCCAGCATGTCCAGGTAACCATGGACCACGGTCAGCGGCGTGCGCAGTTCGTGCGAGACGTTGGCGACGAAATCCTGGCGCATCTGTTCCAGCCGCAGCATCTTGCTGACGTCGCGCGCGACCAGCAGCCAGTATTCGTCCGAATAAGGGATCAGGCGCAAATTGAGGCGCAGTTCCGGATCCACCGGCGAGGCCGCATCCAGCATCGGTTCGGCATTGCGGCCCGCCGCCAGCCAGTGCGAAAGCGGCAGCGGCTGCAGGCGATCGCCGAGCGAAGTACCCAGGCCGGAACGCTGCAGGCCGAGCAGCGTGGTCGCGGCCTTGTTGAACCACTGCACGCGCTGGCTGTTCCGATCCACCACGACGACCGCATCGGGCAGCGCGTCGGCGGCGGCGCGGTAGGCGCGCAGCAGGTCCAGCAAGCGGCGCTTGCGCGTGCGCATTTCAGACTGGCTGCGATAGAGCAGGCGATCGAGTTCGTTCCACACGCCTTCGCCGCCGACGGGCTGCATGCGTTGCCGTGCGGTCAGCCGCAACAACACCTTGCGCAGGCGCCAGTAATGCCAAGCCACCACGCCCAGCGCCGCTGCGGTCAGCACTGGCCAGGCATGGCCCAGCAACCAGCCCAGCAACGTGGCGGCGGCCAGCACTGCGACCAGTTGGCCGAGGGTCTTGAACCAGGCGGAGCGGATGTGGTGGGGCATTCCCGGGATTGTGTCAGATGCTTGTTACGGCTGTTGAAGCGGGTTGTTGGTTGCTGGTTCGTAGCGGCTGATGGGCATCAGGGCATGGCGCCTACCGTCAACTGCGAACCACCAACCCCCAGCGGTTTTCTTTAAACAGCCGCCGAGAACCGATATCCCGATCCGCGCACCGTCTGCACCATGTTCTCCACCCCGTGCGGCTCCAGGGTCTTGCGCAGGCGGCGGATGTGCACGTCGACGGTGCGTTCTTCCACGTACACGCTGCCGCCCCAGACATGGTCCAGCAACTGGGTGCGACTGTAGACGCGCTCGGGGTGGGTCATGAAGAAATGCAGCAGGCGGTATTCGGTCGGGCCGATCGGCACCGGCACGTCGCCGGCGAACACGCGATGCGCGGCGCCGTCGATGCGCAGCCCGCCGATGGCGATGCTGCCGTCCTCGTCGTCCTCGCGGGATCGGCGCATCACCGCGCGGATCCGGGCCAGCAGTTCACGCGCCGAGAAGGGCTTGACCACGTAATCGTCGACGCCGGCTTCCAGGCCGCCGACGCGATCGTTTTCTTCGCCGCGCGCGGTCAGCATGATGATCGGCACGTCGCGGGTCAGCGCATCCTTGCGCCAGCGCCGGGCCAGTTCCAGGCCACTGGTGCCGGGCAGCATCCAGTCGAGCAGGATCAGGTCGGGGACGCGGTCTGCGATCGCGGTCTGCGCCTCGCGGGCGTCGCCGGCATGCACGGGCTCGAATTCGCCCTTGCGCAAGGCGAAGGCGACCATGTCGCGGATCGCGGGTTCGTCGTCGACGATGAGGATGTGTTTCTGCATGGATGGCCTGTATCCGTACGGTTTTACCGATTAGACGACAGTTTTGTGACGCAATCATGACATGAGTCGGCAAGGCGGCCGCGAGCCGGGTCTCGCTCATGTCATGGAACTGAAGACTGCGAGCAGGACACCTGGAGTTCAACGCCGGTCCACATCCGGGTCGCGGATGCCCTGGCGGCGCAATTCCAGCACCTGCGGGGTGATGGTGGCGATACGTGAGTCGATGCGCGCACGCGCGTAGTAATCCAGGTCTTCGCGCTTCTTCAGGGTCTGCAACTGGATCAGCGCCTGTTCCGGACGGCCATTGAGGAAGGCGGCCTCGGCATAGGCTTCGCCGGCGCGTGCCAGGTCGCCGGCCAGTTCGTTGGAGCGGGCGAAATCCTGCTGGAACACCGGATCGTCAGCAGAGCTGCCGAGCAGGGGACGCAGCACGGCCTGCGCACGCTGGCCGGATTCGCGACCGCCTTGTTCGTTCAACATATGCGCGTAGGTCAGGGCCACGGCGCGATTGTTGGGTGCGTGTTGCAACAAGCGGTTGAAGCGCTGGTTGGCCAGCGCCGCCTTGCCGGCACGGGACTCCGCTTCGCCCATTGCCAGCGCCAGCCACAGATTGTCCGGATATTTGTCCAGCAGCGGCTCGAGGTCGGCCGCGGCAGCGCCGGGACTGTTGCCGCGCAACCGGGCCAGGGCCAGGCCGTATTTCTGTGCATCGCTGAGGCCTTTCGCACTTGCTTGGCGGATCCGTTCGTATTCGCCGATCGCCGCGCCTGGCGTGTCGGCACTGAGCACGCGCAGGCGTTCCTTGGCCCAGTCGAACTGGCCGCTGCCGCCCTTCGCCGCGTTGCCGACGGATACGAGCAGGGAATTGGGCAACAGCGGGTTGAGGAGGCCGGGTATGGCATAGGAAGGATTGCGCGGGATCTGTTCGGTCTGGGTGCCGCCTGGCGTGGAGGTGGTTACCGAAATGCTGTTTTCCTTGGTGATCTGTTCGGCGCGCTGGCGTGCCTCGCTGATCCGGGTGATGGTCACCGGGTGGGTCTGCAGGTAATCGGGGGTGCGTTCGCGGTCGCCGCCGCGATTGCCGCGCATGGCTTGCGACATGCGCTCGAAGAACCCGGCCATCGCGTCCACGTCATAACCGGCTCGGGACAGGGTATAGATGCCGAGGCGATCGGCTTCGGCTTCGTTGGCGCGCGTGTAGTCGATCTGGCGTTGCTGGATCAGGCCCATGGCGCTGGCCACCGCGGCCTGCGAGGCATTGCTGCCCGAATCGCCGCCGGCGGCCTGGGCCAGCACGATCGCGCCCAGCATGCCCAGCAGGATCGGGATCTGGTCGCGTTGCGCGCGTTCCGCGCCGCGCAGGACGTGCTGCTGGGTGACGTGGGCGATTTCATGGGAAAGCACCGCGGCGACTTCGTCCTCGCGCTCGGCGGTGAGGATCAGCCCGGCATTGACCCCGATGTAACCGCCCAGGGTGGCGAAGGCGTTGATCTGCCGGTCCTTGAGCAGGAAGAAATTGAATGCCTGGCGCGGCTGGTCGCTGTCGGCGCCCAGATGGCCGCCCATGTTCTGCAACCAGTCGTCCAGCAACGGGTCTTCCAGCAGGTAACCGTAGTTGCGTAACTCGCGCAGCATCATGCCGCCGTATTCGGCCTGTCGCGCGGGGGTCAGCAGTTCGCCCGCGGAAGAGCCGATATCCGGGAGTCTGGAGTCCTGGGCCAGCGCCAGCGGGGCCGCAAGGGCCAAGGTCAGGGCGACGGCGAGCAGGGAAGGGCGCAAGCAATACTCCGGCAGTGGGCGAATGAGTGGATGAGGTAAGTGGATGGGACAAGTGGATGGAATCGCGAAGCGAGGATGACGGCTGGCGCCAACGGCCGGGTGAACATCTGGTTAATCCGCAGCGTTCCAGTTCGCGGGCTGGTAACGCCACCTCATGCCACCATAGTCTCCCGACCCCGATCACCGTCGAGAATTCCCGTGTCCGATGCAGCCGTCGCCGGCAAACCCGAAATCATCCTTTACACCACAGCCATCTGCCCTTATTGCGTAGCCGCCAAGAACTTCCTCAAGAGCAAGGGCCAGAGCTGGACCGAGGTAAGGATCGACACCGACCCGGCCGCGCGCGAAAAGATGATGGCCAGCACCCGGCGCAGCAGCGTGCCGCAGATCTTCATTGGCCAGACCCATGTCGGCGGCTATGACGACATGGTCGCGCTGCATCGTGCCGGCAAGCTGGAGCCGCTTTTCGCCGGCCAGGCAGAGGGAGAGCAGGCATGAGCGACAAGACCGGCAACGAAGGCGATCGCCTGGCCGAGTTCACCCGGTTCCGCCAGCGCATGAACGAGCGCATCCTCGCCGAACCCAACCAGGTGGTGCGGCGCTTCTTCGCCCTCGACACCCAGACCTACCAGGCCGGCGCGCTGGACGTGAAGACCAAGGAACTGATGGGACTGGTGGCGTCGATGGTGCTGCGCTGCGACGACTGCATCAGCTACCACGTGGCCCAGTGCAAGGAGGTCGGCGTGACCCGCGAGGAGTTCTTCGAGACATTCTCGGTCGGGCTGGTGGTGGGTGGTTCCATCGTCATTCCGCACCTGCGCCGCGCGGTTGATTTCCTGGACCAGTTGGAAGCGGGGGCGACGGCGCCTGCGGCGCACGATCACGGTTGATGTTCTTCCTTCTCCCACCGGGAGAAGGTGGCGCGAAGCGACGGATGAGGGCGGAAGAGTTCCGGTTCACGGAAGCCGGATCGTAATCTGGCCGCGCTTTCCCTCATCCGCCCTACGGGCACCTTCTCCCGGCGGGAGAAGGGAGCCACGACCAAGGTCGATTTGGGGTCGACGACCTGGATCGGGCATAATTCACCTATCCACTCTTCTCCGCGCCCGCGCCGGTCACCTGCGCCGGTCGCCTCTGCACGGAATCCCGACACAATGACCACTCAGACGATCACCGTCATCCGCGGCGATGGCATCGGCCCGGAAATCATGGATGCCGCCCTTTACGTGCTTGATGCGATGAAGGTCGGCCTGGCCTACGAAGAGGCCGATGCGGGCTTGGTGGCGCTGGAGAAGCACGGTGAATTGCTGCCGCAGGCCACCCTGGATTCGATCCGCAGGAATCGCGTTGCCCTGAAGAGCCCGCTGACCACGCCGGTCGGCGAGGGCTTCTCTTCGATCAACGTCGAGCTGCGCAAGCGCTTCGACCTGTACGCCAACGTGCGTCCAGCCAAGTCCTTCCCCAACACCAAGTCGCGTTTCCCGAGCGGCGTGGACCTGGTCACGGTGCGCGAGAACACCGAGGGCGCCTACATCGGCGAAGGCCAGAGCGTGTCCGCGGACGGCGAAACCGCGCTGTTGACCCAGAAGATCACCCGCACCGGTTCCGAACGCATCGTGCGTTATGCCTTCGAACTGGCGCGCAGCACCGGTCGCAAGAAGGTCACCGTGGTGCACAAGGCCAACATCCTGAAATCCACCTCCGGCCTGTTCCTGAAAGTGGCGCGCGAAGTGGCTGCGCTATACCCCGACATCCAGTGCAACGAGATGATCGTGGACAACACCTGCATGCAGCTGGTGATGCGCCCGGAGCAGTTCGACATCATCGTCACCACCAACTTGTTCGGCGACATCATTTCCGACCTGTGCGCCGGCCTGGTCGGCGGCCTGGGCCTGGCCCCGGGCGCGAACATCGGCACCGAGGCGGCGATCTTCGAGGCCGTGCACGGTTCGGCCCCCGACATCGCCGGCAAGGGCATCGCCAATCCCTGCGCGCTGTTGCTGGGTGCGGTGCAGATGCTGGACCACCTCGGCCAGCCGGAGAACGCTGCACGCCTGCGTAACGC
>JBOHXX010000148.1:0-7929 GCA_050737675.1 Pseudoxanthomonas sp. | reverse complement strand
GTCTACGCCTGCCGAGTTGCCTAGCCGGGCAGCTTTGCCGCAAGCACCTCTACTTTCTCGATGGTCGGCGGCTCGGAGAATAATTCCCCGGCCTTTGCCATCAAGGCCGCCGCAACCTTGCCGGAGAGATGGGCTTTCAAGGCCGAGTTGTCATGCAGGCAGTTTGGCTGCAAGAAGTTCGACCTTCTCGATATTGGGCGGAGAACTGAGCAAGGTCGCTGCGTTTGCCATCAAGGCCGCGGCGATCTGGCCGTTCAGATGCGCCTGGCGACCTGCCTCATCGGCAAAGGCATCGAACACACCAAACGTCGAAGGGCCAAACTTCAATGCGAACCAGGCCGTGGTGCCGGACTCGGCGTTGGCGAGCGGCAGTGCGCTGGCCAGGAAGTCGGCAAGCGCAGCTTCCTGGCCGGGTTTAGCTTCGAGGCGAACAAACAGGGCGAGCTTGGTCATGCTGTATTCCTTTGGGTAAATGGAAAAGTGGGTAAAGGGATCGACGAGACTGCAGTCTGAGTCTTCATGACAGACATCTCTATTGGCAATAATGACAACATTGATATCATTGCTGCCATGAAACTCCACCTCCTTGTTTGTGATGGCGTGTTTGATCTGGGGCTTGCGGCGTTCACTGACACAGTGGGCTTAGCCAATGCGATGGCGGGCTCGCTGCCACAGGCTCCCGCGCACATAGAGCTCACGCTGGTGGGCGTGCGGCGTCGCATCCGAACTGCGCAAGGCTTGACGGTCCCCGTGGTCACTGCGCATGGTGTGCCCGAACCAGACGTCGTGCTCGTGCCGGCGTTTGGCGACAAGATGCCTGACACGCTCTCGGCTCGACTCACACGCCCCGATGTGCCCGACGCGGTCGCGGCGCTACAGCAGTGGTGCACCGCTGGCGCGCACCTTGGTGCCGCTTGCTCCGGTAGTTTCTTGCTTGCAGAGAGTGGCCTGCTTGATGGGCATCGTGCGACGACGTCATGGTGGCTGGGGCCGATGTTTCGGCAGCGCTATCCGAACGTCACTCTGGACGAGTCACGCATGATCGTGAACTCGACACGCTTCACCACCGCGGGTGCCGCTTTGGCCCACGTCGACTTGGCCTTGCGCATCATCCGAGGGCGCAGTCCGGCGCTGGCGGCCCTGGTGGCACGCTATCTGCTGGTCGAGACACGCAGTTCGCAAGCCGAGTTCGTGATTCCCGACCACCTTGCGCATGCCGACCCGATGGTGGAGCGCTTCGAGTGCTGGGCCAGACGTCGGCTCGCGCAGGGTTTCTCGCTGGCCGAGGCGGCCAGTGCCGCGGGCACAAGCGAGCGCACCTTGGCGCGGCGGCTGCAAAGCGTTTTGGGAAAGACACCGCTGTCGTATTTCCAGGACCTGCGCGTGGAGCATGCCGTCCATCTCTTGCGCACCGGGAACGCCAGCGTCGACCAGGTCGCCGCACAGGTCGGGTACTCGGATGGGGTGACCCTGCGGGCCCTGTTGCGCCGCAAGCTGGGCCGGGGTGTCAGGGAGTTGCGACGCGGTGGATGACCAAAGGCGTTTGGTGCATGTACGGCTGGAGACAGCCGCGAAACTGTCCGAAGCAAAGGCTTACCCACTTGCGTCTACTACATCGTGCGTTGGGTGCGAAAGCACCAGCCGTGCCAAAATAGTTTTCAGTGACCTTTCAAAGGTCAGAGTATTGGGAATACTGTTAGCTTTACCACTGTTTTCTGTTCACTAATCTGGGTTTTCATCCACATGCTATTCAATCCACTTCAAGTAGGTTCTCTCAACCTGCCCAACCGCATCCTTCTGGCACCACTGACACGCGCCCGTGCCGACGCTGGCCACATGCCCAACGCGCTGATGGCCGAGTACTACAGCCAGCGAGCCACCGGCGGCCTGCTGATTTCCGAATGCACCATGGTGGCGCCCGGTACATCGGCCTTCGTCAATGAGCCTGGCATCTACAACGACGCGCAGATTGCAGCCTGGAGGCAGGTGACCGACGCGGTGCACGCCAAGGGCGGACGCATCTTCATGCAGATCTGGCACGCTGGCCGCGCAGCCTACCCTGGCGCTGCCGATGGCGCCCCCATTGTCTCCAGCAGCGCCACCGCTATTGAGGGTGAGATCCACACGCCCCAAGGCAAGGTGCCGCACGCGGTGCCCCGCCCCCTGGCCGTCGAAGAGATTCCCGGCATCGTGGCTGCGTTTGCTCAAGGCGCACGCAACGCCATTTCCGCCGGCTTTGATGGTGTGGAAGTACACGGCGCCAACGGCTACCTGATTGACCAGTTTCTGCGCGACACGCCCAACCAGCGCACCGATGCTTACGGCGGATCGCTGGAAAACCGTGCACGTTTGCTGTTCGAGGTACTCACTGCCGTGACCCAGGCGATCGGTTCCGAACGTGTGGGTCTGCGCCTGTCGCCCCTCAACAGCTTCAACAGCATGAAAGACAGCGACCCGCTGGCCCTCATCGGCTTCGTGGCCGATAGGCTCAATGCCTTCAAGCTAGCCTACCTGCACGTGATGCGCGCCGATTTCTTCGGCGTGCAGAAGGCCGATGTCATGCCCGTAGCGCGTGAAAAGTACAAGGGTGTGTTGGTGGGCAATATGGGTTACAGCGCTGATGAGGCAGAGGCAGCTATTGCCGAAGGTAAGCTTGACGCTGTGGCCTTTGGCACCGCCTTCCTGGCTAACCCGGACCTGCCCGCACGCATCAGGGCCAAGACACCGCTGAACGCGCCTGACTCCAACACGTTCTACGCAGGTGGAGCCAAGGGCTATACAGACTATCCGACACTGCAGGTCGCGTAAATCACCGCCCCAGAAGACCGAAGAAACGAGCCACTTTATACCCAAGGCTCTACGCTTCGATCTTGCGAAGCTGTGAGCTGCGAACACGTCATCAACGTGCTGGCACGCTTGCAGGCACAGCCCCTGCCCGAGACAGTTGCGACCATCCTGCAGGTGAGCCAGCCCCCCCTGGCCGACACGGCGCGCTACGACAGCCTGCGCACAGACATTGTCGTGCAGGAGGCCGATCATGCGTGAGTTGGACGAAGAGCTCAAAGAGCTGCGCCTGTATGGCATGGCGGGGGCCTGGGAGGATCTGGTCAAGCAAGGCGGTCATGCGACATTGGAGAGCTCGCGCTGGTTGCTGAGGGCGAATTGCAGTAGGCCGCGCGGGGGCTGGAGCAGCGGATGCGGGCGCGCATGCACTTCGTCCACGGCCGCGGCCCGGTCGGCCGGCATGCCGTAGACAGTGGTGGTCTCTGGCGTGCTTCCAATGGTGGTCATGCGGCGGCTTCCCGGTCGTTGCACAAGGGCGGGTTGTGCCAGCCCGTTGTGGCTCAACTTACTGCTTTCGCACCGGGGGCAGGGTCACCTTGTCCTCGGTTCCACCACAAAGCGGATGCTTGAAGCCATTGGCCTGCTCGGTCTTGTCGAGATAGACGATGTTGTCGTCCTTCGCGGGACTGACGCCAGCCGGCACGTAGTCCAGCGCGAGCGCGTGGCGGGTCTTCCACGCGATGTTGTGGTCGGCGCAAGAGGAATCGCCGCTGACGCCGAGCGCGCCCACCCGCGTTCCCTTCGCGTCGTACAGCGCAAGGCCGCCGCCGAACACGTTCACGCCACCGATCCGCGCGCCCACCAGCGGATCCTTCGCCGTGCCGAAGTCCGCGGCACTGCCGGCGTAAGCTACCTGCGTATCGACCGGGTTGGAAAACTGCAGGCCAAACAGGCTGCCGCCCGGCTGCGTGGGCGAATAGAGGTTGGCGGTGGACAGGGCGAGGCCCGGCAGGCTGAAGGCGTTCGCGGTGTTCGCCTTCTGCGCGGAAATCACCCGGCTGCCGAGCCACTGGTCGCCGACCTTGGCGCCGGTATGGGCCACGGCGCAAACCGTGCCGTCGGTCGCCACCACGGTGCCCCACATGTCGAGGTTGAAGCCGCCGTTGGCGTCCTTGCGGGCATTGGCGAGGGCCTGCTTGAGCTGCTGCCAGTGCGGCAGGCCGTCGCATCCATCGCCGGCATGCGCGGCGAGGGGCAGCAACAGCGAAGAGCACAGCAGGGCGAGTACGGGGAGTTTCGTCATGGTCATGCCTCGGGTTGGAGTGAACCTGGCGGCGGGCATTCCGCTTCGGGTTCGGGGTGGTGTGCGGGGTGAAAGGAATTGCCGGTCACGAATGCCGGGCCTGCCGGAATGCCGGCGCCTTCTGGCCATCCCAATCGAGGTCGACGGCCACCTGGGCCTGCGCGCGGTGGCGTTCGAGCGCGTCGATGTCGAGATCGGCGATCGCCCACGTTCGCCCGCCGCGGGTCGTCGCGAGGATGCCGTCGTCGGGAAAGCCGTGGTCCATCGGCGCGTAGATCGTGGCCTCGCCGGTATTCGTATCCAGAGCCGGACTCCAGTCGGCGGTCCCGGTGGTTACCGCCTGCGCGACGAACATCCGGTTCTCCAGTGCGCGCGCCATGCAGCCGACGCGCACCCGGGTCGCGCCCGCCTGCGTGTCCGTGCAGCTCGGCACCAACAGCAGACGGGCGCCGGCTTCGCGTTGGGCGCGCACGGGCAAGGGGAATTCGCTGTCGTAGCAGACAGCGATGCCGGCGCGCACGCCCGCCAAGTCGAAGACTTTGAGTTCGTCGCCGCCCTCGATGACGCCAGCGTCCCGCTCGAATCCGGTCAACTGCAGCTTGTCCTGATAGCCGCGCGTGCCGTCCGGGGCGAACCACCACGCGCGGTTGCGATAGCGTCCCGGGGCGACTTCGGTCAGGAACGTGCCGGCCTGGATGACCAGGCGCAGCTCGCGCGACAGGTCGGCGTACAGCGCCAGCCACTCGGATTGCAGCGTTTGCAGCGCGGCCAGCGAAGCGTTCAAGTCGCGGCTGATTTCGGGCGCGAACGTTGACGCCAGTTCGAGCGACAGGTATTCGGGCAACACGGCCAGTTCGACGCCGGCACCGCATGCTTCTCCCAGGATCTGGCGCTGGCGTGCGGCAAAGGCCTCGAAGTCGGCGGGGTTGCCAACCGCGTACTTGGCGACGGCGATCTTCATTGCCCGGCCTCCAGCGGACGCAGCCACATCGTCAGCGTCTGCTCGGATTCGTGCGCTTCGCCGAGTTGTTTCCACGGCAGGCTTACCTGCATGTCCGGCTGCCGCGTGTACCCACGGCGGGTCCAGAACACGTCGTTGCCGCGATAATCGGCCGGCCGCCGTGGATCATCGCTTGCCCGATTCACCGATGCGAACGAGGTCCAGCGGATGCCACCCAGCGAACGGGCATGCGCCTCACGCTCATCGAAGAAGCGATGCCCAAGGCCCTGTCCGCGGAACGCCGGGAGCAGGACGGATTCACCGCAGTAGAACACCTCCTCCACCGGGATGCCTCGGTCGAGGAACGGCGCCTGGAAGGCCGGTTCGGCTTCGCCTAGCGGCAATCCGGTGGATGCCCCCACCACCTCGTCGCCGGCGAGCACGAGCACGAGCACGCTGCCTGCCGAGCGGGCATAGGTGGCGAGGTAATGCTTCTCGTACTCGGCGTCGCCCTCGTAGAGGTAGGGAAAAGCGCGGAAGACCTCGGCGCGCAGGCGTGCCACGTCGTCGAACCACTCGACCATGTCGGCGCCGCGGCGGACCAGCACGCGAATGTCACCCGCCATGTCAGCGCTTCCCGCCAACCTGGGCGATCCAGTCGTCCAGGTTGTAGTAGTTGGTGACGCGCGCGATTTTGCCGTCACGGACGTCGAAGAACGCGCCGCCCGGCAGCACGTAGCGCTGGCCTTCGGCTTCCGGCAGCCCCTCGTCGGTCACCTTGTATTCGCCGTGCACCACGTATTCGGCGCCCGCGCGCAGGCCGTCGGCGCTGACCATCACCACGATGTCGCGCAACTGCTCGCCGTAGCAGCGATCCATGCGTTGCAGGAAGGCGCGGAACGCATCGCGGCCGGTTTCGCGCGCCCCTTGGTTCAGGTCGTGGGCGACGTCATCGGTCAGCATCGACAACATGGCCTCGCGGTCGCCGCGATTGAAGGCGTCGTAGTAGGCGGCAATCAGATTCGAAGTGTTCATTCGGGTTCCGTGTTCGGGTGGACAGCAGCCGGGTATCCGGGAATGGCGCCAAGTTTGGGAACCCACGTTCGATATGTATATGGAATTATTTAGCTTTCATAATTCCTATATATGGAATAATGTTTGAGCGTCGGAAAATGGCCGCGAGGTGCGCGCTGTGAACAAGGAAATCGAATTACTGCGGATCTTCCGCGTGACTGCCGAGTGCAGCAGTTTTCGTGATGCGGCTGTACGGCTGGGGACATCGCCCCAAGGCGTCACACGCGCTATCAAGCGCCTGGAGGAGCATTACGGCGAGGTATTGTTCCATCGAACCACACGGCAGGTGCGCATCACGGCTTTTGGCGAGGGCTTGCTGGAACAGGTGCATCCCGCCCTGGAGCGCTTCGAAGGCCTGTGGCGGATACCTGGTGCGGATCAGCAGCGTTCCCTGTCGGGCACGGTTCGGATCACCGCGCCACACAGCCTCGGCACCAGGGCAGTTCTACCCGCATTGGAGCGCGTTGCCGCGCGCCATCCCGGCATCACGCTGGACGTGCGCCTATCCGATCGCGTCAGCAACCCCGTTGACGAAGGAATCGACGTCGGGATCAGGGTCGGATTCATGCGCGACAGCCGCTTCGTTGCGCGAAAGGCGGCCGACATGCGGCTTCCGATCGTTGCGGCTCCGCGCCTGATCAAGAAAGTGGGCGTACCTGAAGGGATCGAATCGCTAGCAAGGTTGCCGGTTACAGCTGCCGTGGATATCAATACCGGCCGCCCTTGGCCTTGGCACTTCAAGGCGGGACACCAGTGGACGCCCACTTCGCCGGCCTTCATCGCAGATAACGCCGATATGGAAATGGGGGCGGCGTTGGCCGGGATTGCCTTCGCTCAACTGGCCGACTACATGGCGGCTCCTTACATCGCCAGCGGAAAGCTCGTGCAGGTACTGGAGCAGGAGGAACCTCCTGCATGGGGGTTGTACGTCTACCGGCCTCAGCGCGGGCCCGTATCAGGCAGGGTTCGGGTGGTGTTTGATGAGTTGCGCGCCGCTGTTGGATCGCTACCTGTTTTGCGCTAACACACAATCAAAGCGCCCAAGGAATGAGTTGGTGCGGAGACAACAGACAGAATGTCCGCTTCTGGCCGCTCCTCGACCCTCTAAAGTCGAGGAGCGAGCCTTATGGATTCAGACATCCGTCTGCTCGGCGATCTCAAGGGCGTCATCGACCTCGATGCCCAGGTAGCGAACGGTGCTCTCTAGCTTCGTATGTCCAAGCAATAGCTGGACCGCCCTGAGGTTTCGCGTCCGGCGGTAGATCAACGAAGCTTTGGTCCTGCGCATCGTGTGGGTGCCATAGGAGGCGGTCTCAAGCCCGGCCTCCTCGACCCAACGATGGACAATCCTGGCGTACTGCCTTGTCGATAAGTGAGGCGAGTTCGACACCCTGCTAGTGAACAGGAAATCCGAAGGCTGGAGATCAGCATGAGTGATCCAAGCCTGCACGGCCTCGCGAGTCGACTGGGTAATCTCGAACTGGACCGGTCGTCCGGTCTTCTGCTGCATCACCATAGCGCGGGATGCCATCTGACCGCCGTGAGAGACATCCGATACCCGCAGCTTCACCAAGTCGCAGGCGCGGAGCTTGGAATCAATCGCCAGATTGAACAAGGCAAGGTCTCGTACCTTTTGTCCCAACTGCAGCCTGATCCGGATAGCCCAGATGTCTTTCAGCTTGAGCGGCGACTTCTGGCCGATCAATTTCCCCTTGTTCCAGGGCTCGTGATGCTGAGATTTGTGAAGAATTGCCATGACCAACTCCTGTTGAGAGGGTTGGTCAGGCTTCTCCCATACCCAGAAGCAAGGCGTGATGCGACCCTAAGC
>JBOHXX010000147.1:0-7992 GCA_050737675.1 Pseudoxanthomonas sp. | reverse complement strand
GCTCTACACCGGCCGCCCGCACCTGGACCCGGACAAGGCGCGTTATGCGCGTGATACCGACAAGCGCAGCCTGGCCGACATCGTCGAAGGCGCCGACATCTTCCTGGGCCTGTCCGCCGCCGGCGTGCTCAAGCCGGAGATGGTTGCCACGATGGCCGACAAGCCGATCATCCTGGCCCTGGCCAATCCCAATCCGGAAATCAATCCGGCCGACGCCAAGGCCGTGCGTCCGGACTGCATCATCGCCACCGGTCGTTCGGATTATCCGAACCAGGTCAACAACGCGCTGTGCTTCCCCTACATCTTCCGCGGCGCGCTGGATGTCGGCGCCACGGTAATCAACGAGGCGATGAAGACCGCCTGCGTCAAGGCCATCGCCGCGCTTGCGCGCCGGGAGGCTTCCGACCTGGGCGCGGCCTATGGCGACGAGATTCCCTGCTTCGGCCCCGAGTACCTGATCCCGCGCCCATTCGACCCGCGCCTGCTGGTGGAACTGGCCGGCGCCGTGGCCCAGGCGGCGATGGACTCGGGCGTGGCCCTGCGCCCGATCGCGGACATGAACGCCTATCGCGAGAAGCTCGGCCAGTTCGTGTACCGCACCAGCTTGATGATGAAGCCGGTCTACGACCGTGCCCGTGCCGAGAAGCAGCGCGTGGTCTATGCCGAAGGCGAAGAGGAAGTGGTGCTGCGCGCGGTGCAGACGGTGATCGACGACGGCCTGGCCTTCCCGATCCTGATCGGGCGCCCGGACGTGATCCAGACCCGGATCGAGCGCCTGGGCCTGCGCATGCGCGAAGGCGTGGACTTCGAACTGACCAACCAGGACGACGATCCGCGCTTCAACGAATACTGGCAGTACTACCACGCCCTGACCGAACGCCGCGGGGTGACCCCGGCGGCGGCCAAGAACCTGATGCGCTCGCGGCCCACGCTGATCGCGGCGGTGATGGTCGCGCGCGGCGAAGCCGATGCGATGGTCAGCGGGATAGTGGGGCGCTTCCACAAGAAGCTGGGCTACGTGCGCAGCGTGATCCCGCTGGATCCGGGCGTGCAATCGACCTCGGCCATGACCGGGGTGATCAACAACCAGGGCGCGTATTTCTTCCTCGACACCCACGTGCAGGACGACCCGACCGCCGAGCAGATCGCCGAAGCCACGCTGCAGGCGACCTACAGGCTGAAACTGTTCGGGATCGAACCGAAGGTGGCGCTGCTGTCGCACTCCAACTTCGGTAGCCATGACACGCCCAGCGCGCGGAAGATGCGCGCGGTGCGCGAGCTGTTGAAACAGCGCATGCCCAAGCTGGAGATGGACGGCGAAATGCAGGGCGACACCGCCTGGGACGACGTGCTGCGCAAGCGGATGATGCCCAACACCACGCTCAGTGGCCGCGCCAACCTGTTCGTGCTGCCCAACATCGATGCGGCCAACATCACCTACAACATGGTCCGGGTGATGACCGACGGCGTGGCCATCGGCCCGATCCTGATGGGCATCTCCAAGCCGGTGCATATCCTGACCAGCAGCGCGACCCCGCGCCGCGTGGTCAACATGACCGCGATCGCCGCGGTGGATGCGCAGATCCGGGCGCAGCAGAAATAAAGTTTTCCTTCTCCCATCGGGAGAAGGTGGCGCGCAGCGACGGATGAGGGAACGGCAATGATTGGCCGTGAACTCATCCGCGATCTGTAGATGCCTTCCCTCATCCGCCCCCCGACTAGAGCATTCGGGGGCAGGCTCTACGGGCACCTTCTCCCGGGGGGAGAAGGAACGGCTCAGGCTTCGTCGTCGCCGTGCAGCATCTCGCGCTGCAGCTTGTCCAGGTAGGCGTCGACTTCGGCGGTGGTGGCGAAGATGTCGCTCACCGGCAGCGCCTGGACGATGTCCAGGACCTTGCGGATCTGCGCCTGCGGGTGCACCACCAGCACCTTGCCGCCGGGGGACAGCAGCTTGCGTGCCTTGAGGATGGAGCGGATCCCGGCGCTGCTGATGTAGTCCAGCCGGGCCAGTTCCAGGACCAGCACCATCGACGGATGGGCCGCGGCCAGCAGCGGTTCCAGCGCATCGTCCAGCTGCTCATGGCTGTCGCTGTCCAGGCGGCCGGTCAGGACCACGTACTGGTTGCCGTTGACCGGCGGATAGATATCGACTTCCAGGCTCATCCGTCGCTCCCTGCGCCGCGCCTTCCGATGGCTTCCATCATGCGTCCTCGTCCTCGTCCCCGCGCAACACCTTGCGCTGCATCGCATCCAGGTAGGCGTCGGCTTCGGCGGTGGAGACGAAGATCTCGTGCATCGGCACCGCCTTGACCACGTCCAGGACCTTCTGGATCTGCGCCTGCGGATTGACCAGCAGGACCTTGCCGCCGTGCCCGCCCAGGGCCTTGCGGGCCTTGAAGATGGAACGGATCCCGGCGCTGCTGATGTATTCCAGCCCGGCCAGGTCCAGCACCAGAGACTGCAGTTGGCGGGTCAGCAGCGGCGCCAGGGCTTCGTCCAGGTCCTCGTAGGAATGCGTATCCAGGCGCCCGGCGAGGGCCACGCGCTGGCTGCCATTGGCGGGGGGCAGGAGGTTGATCTGCAGGCTCATCGCGGATGCTCCGGGGCGGGGACGCGCAGGCTGACACGCAGCAGGTTGCAGTCGTCGATGCGCTCGTAGTGCATCGACTCGGCGATCTGGCGGATCAGGTACAGGCCCAGGCCGCCGATCGGACGGTCGAGGATATCGGCTTCCAGGTCGGGCGTCTGTGCCGACAGCGGGTCGAACGGCGCGCCCTGGTCGCGGAAGCGCAGGGTCAGCAGGTCGCCATCCATGCTTATGTCCACGGAAAGCTCGTGCTGGCCCACGTCCATGCCGTCGCTACCGCCGTATTCGATGGCGTTGCTGGCCAGCTCCTCGACGATCAGCCGCACGTCGGCGCGCGCCCCGGCATCGATGCCGTGCCGGGTCAGGACCGCTTCCAGCGAGGTGTTGAGGTCCTCGACGCGGGCGATCTCACCCGGGACGATCAGTCGTATCAGCATGGAAGTTCTCCTGCGTTACGGTGGTGGTATCGATGCCCGTGCTCGCCTCGATGGATTGGTCCAGGCGGATCGCGAGCACGGTAATGTCGTCCGATTGTGGCGCGGTTCCGGCGAAACGGTGCACATCGGCGATCAGTTGCAGGCAGTTCTCGCCGGCGTCGTCGCCGGTCCGCACCGCCGCCAGCAGGCGTTCGCTGCCGTAGGCCTCGTTGCCGGGGTCGAAGGCTTCGGTCACGCCGTCGGTATAGGCCATCAGGCTGGCGCCCGGTTCCAGGGTGCCGTGCCACAGCGGGAATTTTTCCGACACCTCGAAGCCCAGCGGCGGACCGGCGGCGATCTCCAGCATTTCCACCCGGCCGTCGGCATGCAGCAGCAGCGGCGGATCGTGGCCGGCGCTGGCCAGGGTGCAGCGTCCGCTGCGCACGTCGACGTGGCCGCACAGCACGGTGGCGAACATGCAGGTGTCGTTGCCTTCGACCAGCCGCCGCGAGGCTTCCGCCAATACCTGGTCGGGCGAAGAAGACGAATGCGCGGCCACTTCCAGCACGGTCACCGCGCGGGCCATGAACAGCGCCGCCGGCACGCCCTTGTCGGAGACATCGCCGATCGCGAACCACAGTTCGCCGTCGCCGCGTTCGATGAAGCTGTAGAAATCGCCGCCCACTTCCTTGGCCGCTTCCAGCACCGCATGCGCCTGCAGCTGCGCCTGGCCGCGTTCGATCAACCGCGGCGGCGACAGCATCGCGTGCTGGATGTCGCGGGCGATGGAGAGTTCGCTCTGCAGTTTCTGCCGCGCCGCGCCCATCTCGCCGATTTCCAACAGTTGCTGCTGGATCGAGGTGCGGGCATGTTCCAGGGTGCGGGCCATGCGCCCGACCTCGTCGCCGCGGCCGGTGTGCGGCACCGGCCAGTCGTACTGGCCGCGGGCCAGGCGCGAGGTCGATTCGGCCAAGTGCTCGACCGGGCGGCTGATGCGCTTGGCCAGGCGCCGCACCAGCAACGTGCAGACCAGCGCCAGCAACACGCCGGCGGCGGCCAGCAAGCCCAGCGGCCGGTTCAATTTCGACACGATCTGGTCATAGGACTGCGACACGACCAGGCTCCAGCCGCTGTCGCCGACCGGCTCGACCACGCTGTAGCGGCGCTGGTGGCTTTCGGCGTCGGTATGCCGGTAGTCCATCGGCTGATGCAGGCGGACCGCCGCGGCGGCGCCGGTCAGGTCGCTGCGGCCGTGTTCGCGGATGTAGGTCGCATAGGTATCGCGCAGGGCGACGCCGGGCGTGGGGTGCATCGCCAGCAGGCCGCCCGGGGCGATCAGGGTGACCCGCCAGCCGGGCAGGTGGGCAAGGGTGTCGACGGTCGCGGTCAGGTTCTCCATCGGCAGGTCCAGGCTGACCATGCCGCGGGTGGCGGCACCGCGGCCGCTCGGCCGCAGCGGCATGTTGTAGGCGACCATCCAGACCTGGCCGGCGGTGCGGTTGAGGTAGGGCTCCGACCACCAGCCGGTCGGGGAAGCCAAAGTCCGCCGGAACCATTCCTGGGCCCGGTAATCGTAACCATCGGCGACGAAATCGCGGTCCTTGCCGTCGACGGTGATGTAGCGCGCAAAGGGTTTGTCGCCCGGGCGCCGCGGCTCCAGCACCAGCAGCGCGCCGGCGGCGCCCGGCGTGGCCTTGACCATGGCCCGCAGGGTCGTGGTGAGTTCTTCGGCATCCAGGTGGGAATTGGCCACCAGGTCGGACAGGCCGCTGGTGGTGATGGTCACCGTGCGCATGGTCGTGTCCAGGCGCTGGGCCGCTTCCTGGGCGCTGGCCCGGGTGTCGCGCTTGGCGTTGTCCAGGATCCGGTCGCGGGCGAACCAGGCGATGGCGGCGGTGACCAGCAGCAGCATGACCACGTTGACCGCGCCCGACCACAGGGCGATTTTCGTGCGCAGGCTGCCCCGCCAACGCACGGCGTCGGCAGGCACCGAGGCGCTGCGCTGATCTGGTCCCGTTCCGGGCATGCCGGTGTCTCTTGAATCCCCCGGGCCGATCATAGGCCGCAAATGGTGGCCGCGGGACATGTTGGGCGCAAAACCCCACGCGCCGCCGTCGCCGGGACAAGCCGATGCGGACATGGAAGCCATGCTTTCGGAACGCTCCATACGCCTGCGTAGCGCATCGCCGCAACAGGCGCTGCGCTACACTCCATGGCTCACGAAAAACGACAACGACCGCGCGCTGGCGTGGTGCAACGGGAGTGGTGATGAACTGGTTGAACGAGATGTTGCAGAACGATCCGGATCCGGCGGAAACCCGCGAGTGGGTCGATTCGATCAAGGCCGTGATCGACGCCGAAGGTCCGTTGCGGGCCCATCAGCTGCTGGAAGGCATGGTCGAACTGACCCGCCGTTCCGGCGCCTTCCTGCCGTTCTCGCCGACCACCGAATACGTCAACACCATCGCTCCCGCGCTGGAAGCCAAGTCACCCGGCGACGCCGCCATCGAATGGCGCCTGCGCTCGATCATCCGCTGGAACGCGCTGGCCACCGTGGTCCGCGCCAACCGCAAGCCCGGCGACCTCGGCGGGCACATCGCCAGCTTCGCTTCCGGCGCAACGCTTTACGACGTGGGCTTCAACCATTTCTGGCGCGCGCCGTCGGAAAACCACCCCGGCGACCTGCTCTTCATCCAGGGCCACAGCTCGCCCGGCATCTACGCGCGTTCGTTCCTCGAAGGCCGCATCACTGAAGCCCAGCTCGACAGCTTCCGCATGGAAGTCGACGGCCACGGCATTTCCTCGTATCCGCATCCGTGGCTGATGCCCGACTACTGGCAGACCCCCACCGTGTCGATGGGCCTGGGCCCGCTCGCCGCGATTTATCAAGCGCAGTTCATGAAGTACCTGGAGAACCGCGGCCTGATCGAGAAGTCCGACCGCAAGGTCTGGTGCTTCATCGGCGACGGCGAATCCGACGAGCCGGAAACCCTCGGCGCGATCTCGCTGGCCGGGCGCGAAGGCCTGGACAACCTGATCTTCGTGGTCAACTGCAACCTGCAGCGCCTGGACGGCCCGGTGCGCGGCAACGGCAAGATCATCCAGGAACTGGAAGGCACCTTCCGCGGCGGCGGCTGGAACGTGATCAAGCTGCTCTGGGGCAGCTACTGGGATCCGCTCCTGGCCCGCGACACCGACGGCGTGCTGAAGAAGCTGATGATGGAAACCGTCGACGGCGAGTACCAGAACTGCAAGGCCTTCGGCGGCAAGTACACGCGCGAGAATTTCTTCAACAAGTATCCGGAAACCGCGGCCATGGTCGCCAACCTTTCCGACGACGACATCTGGCGCCTCAACCGCGGCGGCCATGACCCGCACAAGGTCTATGCGGCCTACCACCAGGCGGTCAACACCACCGGCATGCCCACGGTGATCCTGGCCAAGACGGTCAAGGGCTACGGCATGGGTTCGGCCGGCGAGTCGCTCAACCCGACCCACCAGACCAAGAAGCTGGACGACGAATCGGTCAAGGCGTTCCGCGACCGCTTCAACATCCCGGTCAGCGACGCGCAGCTGGCCGACGGCCAGGTGCCGTTCTACCACCCGGGCGAGGATTCGCCGGAAATCCAATACCTCAAGTCACGCCGCGAGGCCCTGGGCGGCTACCTGCCGCAGCGCCGGCGCAAGTCGACGCAGTCATTCGAAGTGCCGAAGCTGGAAACCTACGAGCGCCTGCTCAAGTCCAGCGGCGAGCGCGAGAACAGCACCACCATGGCCTTCGTGCAGACCTTGAACATCGCCCTGCGCGACAAGCAGATCGGTCCGCGCATCGTGCCGATCGTGGCCGACGAGGCGCGCACCTTCGGCATGGAAGGCATGTTCCGCCAGATCGGCATCTACGCGCCGTTCGGGCAGAAGTACAAGCCGGTCGATGCCGACCAGCTGATGTACTACCGCGAGGACCAGTCCGGCCAGGTGCTGCAGCAGGGCATCAGCGAACCCGGCGCGATCTCGTCGTGGATGGCCGCCGGCACCAGCTATGCGGTCAGCGACGTGCCGATGCTGCCGTTCTACATCTACTACTCGATGTTCGGCTTCCAGCGCGTCGGCGACATCGCCTGGCAGGCGGCGGACATGCGCACCCGCGGCTTCCTGCTCGGCGGCACCTCCGGGCGGACCACGCTCAACGGCGAGGGCCTGCAGCACGAGGACGGCCACTCTCATTTGTTGGCCGGCGCGATTCCCAATTGCCGCAGCTACGATCCGACCTTCGGTTACGAGGTCACGGTGATCCTGCAGCACGGCATGAAGTCGATGATGGAAGACCAGATCGACGAGTACTACTACATCACCCTGCTCAACGAGAACTACGCGCACCCGGAAATGCCGGCCGGCGCGGCCGAGGGCATCATCAAGGGCATGTACCTGCTGAAGGACGCGGGCAAGCCGAAGAAGGGCGAGCTGCGCGTGCAGTTGCTGGGCAGCGGCAGCATCCTGCGCGAGGCGATCGCGGCGGCGGAATTGCTGGACAAGGATTTCGGGGTCAGCGCGGACATCTGGTCGTGCCCCAGCTTCAACGAGCTGCGTCGCGATGGTTTCGACGCGGAGCGCTGGAACCGCCTGCACCCGGAAGCGAAGACGCCACGCAAGGCCTACGTGACCGAACTACTGGAAGGCCGCCAGGGCCCGGCCATCGCCGCCACCGATTACGTGCGCGCCTTCGCCGACCAGATCCGCGCCTTCGTCCCCGGCCACTACACGGTGCTGGGCACCGACGGCTTCGGCCGCTCCGACACCCGCGCCAACCTGCGCCGCTTCTTCGAAGTCGACCGCTACTACATCGCCCAGGCGGCGATCGAGGCGTTGGCGAAGGAAGGCAAGATGACCGGCAAGGATGTGGCGCGGGCGATCAAGCAGTACAAGATTGATGTGGAGAAGGTTAATCCGGTTGGGGTTTGATTCTCAGTTCAAGTTTGAATAGAAAAAGGC
>JBOHXX010000146.1:0-8004 GCA_050737675.1 Pseudoxanthomonas sp. | reverse complement strand
GCGAGTGCCTGACGGTCATCGCCGCTGCGTGCTTCGGGAAACAGCGCGGCGAACAGTGGCCCCAATGCGGCGAGATCGCCGGTGTCGGGAACCTGTGCCGCGATCTGCCGCAGGCGCAAGGCCAGCCGGTATTCGTACTGCCGATAGCGGCGCAGGTACAGCAGTCCGTTTTCCAGCACCAGCGGCGTATCGCTGGAAGCGGAAGCATCCGCCTCCGGCATGCCGACCCAGCGCGACTCCGACAAGGCTTCCAGCCACGCCTGTGGGGCAGGCCAGTCGATGTCGGCATCGAACAGCAGTTGCGGCCGAGCCGGATCGAAAGCGGCGTTGCCCTGGCCCACGGCGAACGAGGCCAGCGCGGCGGCGGCCAGCACGGCATCGGGCGTGGCCGGGTCGAGGCGACGCAGGCTCTGCGCCAGCGCGTGATCGAGTACGCGCAGGGTGCCGCTGCGGAACAGCTCGTCGAGCAGGCTCATGCACCGCCTCCCGCGAACAAGGTGTCGAGTGCGTCGATCAGCGCCACGCCTGGTTTCCACGCATGCAGGCCGTCCGCGGTTCCGGCCTGCGGATCCAGTCCGCGGCAGAACAGGTATCGCGTGCCGCCGAAATCGCGTGCGTAGTCGTAACGATCGCCCAGGCGGAAACGCAGCCAGCGATGCAGCGCGAGCGTGTAGATCAACGCCTGCAGGTCGTACTCGCTGTGCGCCATCGCCTGCTGCAGGCTGGCGGCGTCGTAGGCGGGCAGGCGATTGGATTTGTAGTCGAGCAGGTACCAGCGTCCGTCGCGCAGGTAGGTCAGGTCGATCTTGCCGGTCATCAGGCCTTCCAGCTGGCGGCGCAGGCCGAAGGCGCGGCGCTCCGGCAGCACGCCATGCGCATGCAGCGTCGCCAGCAAGGTGTCCACCGACGCCGGCTTGAGGGAGAAATGGAATTCCAGTTCGGCGCGACGCGCATCCGCCGGCAGATCGGAGAGGGCCCCGCCTTCCGGCAATGCCACGGTCAGCGTGCGGCCGATCAGCACCGTCAGTTCGGCAACGCCGTCGTCCAGGTCGGCATCGGCATAACCGCCGCCGCGCAACGCCTCGCGCAGCGCGAGCTCCTGCCCTTCGGGGGCCTGCGCTTCGCGCCAGTCGCGCCAGGCGGAAAAATCCACGTGCTCCAGCGCATCGTGCAGCACATTGCCGAAGCGGCTGCCACTGAAACGCGCGTCGAAGGCAACCGGCATCTCGAAATCATCCGTGGCGACGGAGTCGGGTTCGTCCTCGGCACCGCGTTCGGTAGTCACGGCCGTGGTCGCACTCGATTCCTGTTCGCCCGCCTCCGCCTTGCTGAGCTGGGTGAAGCTGTACACCCACCAGTCGCGCGGTACGCTGCGGTGCGACTGACGCGGCGGCGGTACAACCACACTGGATTCCGGAGACAGCGGCGACGGCAAACTGGCGGGCGGATTTTCGTCGATCACGATATCCGCCAGTTCGCGCAACGTATCGAGCCCCGCCAGCATCGGCGCAAGTGCCGTCACTTCGGCTTGATACAGATCACCCGTCGCCAGCCACAGCGCCTGCTCGGCACGGGTCAGGCCGACGTAGAGCAGGCGTGCGTCTTCCGCACGCTGTTCGTGCTGCCATGCAGCGACCGCTTCCTGCCAGCGCTGCGAATCATCATCCTTGCCCAGTTTCCAGTGCAGCACGCGGCCTGCGGCGGTCGGCACCTGGCAGTGGCGCGCAGGTTTGTCTTCCTTCCGACCCACGCCGATGTAGGGCAGGAACACCAACGGGAATTCCAGTCCCTTGGCCTTGTGCAAGGTCAGGATCTGCACCCGCCGCGCATCCGATTCCAGGCGCAGCAGTTGTTGTTCGTCGTTCGAATCCGCATCGGCGATATGCGTGCGCAGCCAGTCGACCAGGCCGTGCATTCCAAGTGCTCGCGCGTCGGCTTCCTGCAGCAGTTCGCCGAGTTGCAAGGTGTTGGTCAATCGACGCTCACCGTCATCGAGCGTGAGCAGGCGTTTGGCATTGGCCGCGCACAGGTCGGACACGAGCGCCAGCGGGCCATGGCGTTGCCAGCGTTCGCGCCAGCCCAGCGCCAGCAGCTGTTGTTCGCTGCGCCAGGCATCGTCATGGTCCAACCGCGCGATACCGGCGGCGTCCACGCCCAGCAACGCCGTCGCCAGCGCCGCGCGCAGCCGACCCTCGTCGGCCGGTTGCAGCAGGGCTTCGAACACTGCCAGCAACTCTTCGGCCTGTTCGGTTTCGAACAGGCTCTGCTTGCCCGCGGCCACGGCGGGAATGCCTGCGGTCGACAGCGCCAATTGCATGCGCGTGGCTTCGGCATGGCTGCGCACCAGCACCGCGATATCGCCGGGCCGCACCGGTTCGCCGTGGATCATGGCCTTGTCGCTGCGCGCAGCCGACAGCACCGCATGGATCTCTGCCACGCAGGCATCAGTGGCATGGCGACGCGATTCCGGTGCGCTCCACGTGACCGGCCTGCCCTTGTCGTCGCGTTGGCCGGAAACCAGCACGCGAACGGTCAGCGCAGGTGCGACCGTGCCGCCGCGCAAGTAATCCGCATCGGCATTGCCGGCACCCGGCAGGACTGGATGGAAACTGATGTCCTGGTCGACGAAGGCTTGTTCGCCGGCCTGCGCATACAGCGCCTCGATCGCGCGCAACACGCCGGGCCGCGAACGGAAGTTGTGCGCCAGGGGCGGTGCGGCAATCGCTTCGCGCCCGGCGGCCAGATAGGTGTGCACGTCGCCACCGCGGAAACCGTAGATGGCCTGCTTGGGATCGCCGATGAGGAACAAGGCCGGCGGCGCGGCAACATCGGTCGTTGCATCGCCCGCGTTGCCAAATGCACGACGGAAGATCGACCACTGGCGTGCATCGGTATCCTGGAATTCGTCGACCAGGGCGATGGCGTACTGGCTGCGCAGGTTGCGCGCGAGTGCCGCACCCTGCGCGCCTTCCAGTGCATTGGCGACATCGTCGATCAGGTCGTCGTAGGTTTGCAGGCGGCGCGTCTGCTTCAGCAGTGCGAGGCGCTGGCGTGCGTCGTCGCGGATCCGGTACAGCAGGATCAGCGCCTGTTCGGCGAGCCATTGCGTGCGCCGACGATCGGCGGCGAACCAGTCGGCCAGCGCATCGAACAGCGGCGAGGTCGGCACGCGATCCTCGAAGCCGGTCTTGGCGAATCCCTGCAGGCGCTCCGGGGTGAGCTTGTCCAGGTGCGCGTCGTCGCAGCTCAGGCAGAGGCCGGCGACACCGCGATCCAGCGACGCCCATGCCTGTTCGAAACTGGTCGCGCGCGCCTTGCGTCCGTCGAAATGCTTGGCGGCGAAGGCAGTGGCGATCTTCGCGCGCGCCTCGGCACCGTGTATTGCATACGCATCACGCAGCGCATTGAAGGCGTTTTGCAGCGCGGATGCCGGATCGGGTGCGTCATCCGGTCGCTGCGGCAGCAACGTCGATATCCGCAACAGGCTACCGAGGTCCGTCGCCAGCGCTTCCGGCGACGTCCACAACACCTGCAACAGTTCCGCGTCGCCCGCATCGGCGCCATGGGCGCGCCACAGGTCGGCGGCGAGTTCTTCGTGCAGTTCACGCTCGCTGCCGATCATCTCCGGCGGATCGAACGCCTGTCCGGTCTGCAGCGCGTATTCGGAAAGCACGCGCGCGCAGAAGCCGTGGATGGTGAAGACCGAGGCGAGGTCGATCTCGTTTTCCGCGCGGCGCAGGCGCGCATGCAGTCTGGCGGCGTCTTCCTGTGCCAGTTGGCGCTGCAGGATGCGCAGGGTGAGCGCGGTTTCGGGATCTTCGCTGGCTGCTGGCTCGAGGCCGGACAACAACGCCTGGGCGAGGTCGGCGGCCAGCGCCAGGCGCTTGCGCAAGCGTGCGCGCAATTCCTGGGTGGCCGCTTCGGTGAAGGTCACGGCGAGGATCTGGCCGAGCGTGAAACCGCGTTCCACCACCATCCGGGTGACCAGCGTGGCCAGGGTGAAGGTCTTGCCGGTGCCGGCACTGGCCTCGATCAGCCGTACGCCATCGAGGTCGATATCGAGATAGGAATCGGCGGCGGAGTCGCGCTCGATGTTCATGCGCCTTCGCCCTCGCGCCCATGCACCACCGCATCGAACACGATGCCGGCGACGGCGCGGAATTCCTCGCCCAGCCCTTCGTCCGCGAACGGATCGCGTCCGCGCAGCGCCAATCGTGCGCTGGCGGTGTCGCCTTCGCTCCAGCCGCGCTCGGCATGCCACTGGTCGCGCGCACGCTCCCACGGTGTCTTGCTGTTGGCGCGCGGCGCTTCGCCGGCGTCGAGG
This sequence comes from Pseudoxanthomonas sp., assembly GCA_050737675.1. Taxonomy (GTDB): domain Bacteria; phylum Pseudomonadota; class Gammaproteobacteria; order Xanthomonadales; family Xanthomonadaceae; genus Pseudoxanthomonas_A. Next base: position 3,680 of record JBOHXX010000146.1, on the reverse strand, counting down.
CGACGCTGGCCGTCGTACCAGAGCCAGCCGGCACGCGGACCGAACGGCAGCGGTTCGCGCAGACCCTGCGCACGCAGTCGCAGCAAGGCACGCAAGGCGGCGCGTGCGGCTTCGGAATCCGCCGGATCGCGTGCAATCGGACCGACGCCTTCCCCGGTGTCGTAAAACTGGAACAAGGATGACCCGCTTCCCAGCGCCGACATCACCAGCCAGTCCAGGCCATGGGTGATCTGCGACGGTCCATGCAACTTGTCGTAGCGGAACCGCGGCAAGCCTGCCCCATAAATGTCTTCGATGCGGCCATGCAGGCGTACGCCATCCAGGTCGAGTTCGAAGGCCTGCGATTCCACCACCCGATCGCCACGCCACTGCGCGAATGCATCGGCATACGGCTGCATCTGCGCGCGCAACAATTTGAGCTGGCGCTCGCCCAGCGGCCCCGAGGGCAACAGCGCGCGTGCGCGCAGCTGGCGATGCAGCGAAGCATCGTCGTTCGAACCCGATATGCAGGCCTCGAACACGGCTTGCTGCAGCTTCCAGCGATCCAGGCCACTGCCGGGCGCGGCCAGCGGATCAAGATCATCGTCGGCATCGCCCACCTGCGGCAGGCGCAGGGCCAGGCTTTGGCGCAGGAACGCATCGGCGGGATCGCGCAGGAAGCCGCGCAACTCGGCCAGCGACAGCGATTCCACCGGCTCGGCCGCCGGCAGCGGATCGACCAGCCAGCGTGCGGGTGGCTTGCGTTGTGTTTGCGATGCATCGGCCGCGGGATGCCATTCGCGCCGGTAGCTGAAACGGCGCGGCTCGGTCTTCCCTTCTTCCTTGCCGTCAACGGCGCCGAAAGCCGCCGCTGCGAACGGTTGCAGCGGATGATGCACGACGAGCCGGCTGCCGGCTTCGGCGACATCGGCGTGGTAACGCGCGGCGACGTCGATCAGCTCCGAGACCAGCACCGACGGCTCGCGCACGCTGCCGTCGCGCGGATCGGCGCCGAGATAGCTGAGGTAGAACACCTCGGAGGCGGCACTGAACAATTGCAGGAACAGGTAGCGATCGTCTTCGCGCAACGAGCGGTCGCCATGGCGACGTTTGCTGGTTCCGAGTTCGGCGGTCAGCTGGTTGAGGCCGGCGGCAGGATCGCGGCGCGGGTAATCGCCATCGTTCATGCCCAGCACGCAGAGCACGCGGAATGGCAACAGGCGCATCGGCACCATGCGCCCGAAGCTGATTCCGCCGGTCAGCAGCGGCGCGCGCGTATCGGCTTCGGCCAGCTCCGCGGTGAAATGCGCACGCAACACTTCCGGCGGCACTGGCTGGTCGAAGGCGGCGCGCCGCGCGGCTTCGGCGAATCCATCGATGCTGTTGCGCAGGCGCTCCAGCGCGCGCTGGTCGGCGAGTGCCTGCGGCGGTTGCGGCAATATCGCGTCGAGCAGACCCAACAGGCGTTCGCGCCATTGCGCGGGCGTCATCGCTTCGCCCAGCGCGCGCTCGTTGCGCGCCAGCACGCGCAGCAGCCGGATCAGCGCATCCAGCGCCACCAGCGCACTGCCTTCCAGTTCCGGCCACGGGGCGACGCCGGCGATCTCGCCTTCGTCGCCACTGGCATGGCCCAGCAACAGGCGGTCGAGCGCGAATGCCCAGGTGTAGGCATCGTCGCGCGGTGCCTGGTGGCGTTCGCGGTGGCCGGCATCGATGCCCCAGCGCGCACCGGCCGCGGACAACCAGCCATGCAGGCGCTCCAGCGCGGGCGCATCCAGGCCGGCTGCACTGGCGATCGGCGCGCAGGCCAGCAGGTCAAGGATTTCGTTGAGGCCGAAGCGCGAGATCGGTAACCCGAGCAGGTGCAGGAAGACTTCCGCCAATGGCTCGCTGGCCAGCGGGCTGGTATCGGCCAGCGCATAGGGAATGAAATCGGGCGTGCCGGCCAGGCCGCCGAATACCGCTTCGATGTACGGAGCGTACGGATCGATGTCGGGCGCCAGCACCGCGATCTCGCGTGGTTGCAGCGGCGGATCGAAGCGCGGGTCTTCCAGCAGGCCGCGCAGCTGGTCGTGCAGCACCTGCACTTCACGCAGGCGTGTATGGCAGGCGTGGATCTGGATGCTGGAATCGCCCACGTCGACTTTTTCGCGCCAGGGCGTCGCGGGTGGCGGACGCCGATGCAACAGGTCGCGCTGCAGGCGCTGCAACAGACTGTCGCTGTCGGGGTTGTCATCGATACGCGTCTCGGGATCGGCGTAGGCGGCGATCTCGCCCGAGGGATGCACGACTTCGTAGCTGCCGAGCATGGTGACGAAGTCGCGACCGGCCGCGCCCCAGGCCTGCAACAACGGATTGTCCGCGTCGACCACGGCGAACGGATCGTCGGCCTGCGCACGCAGGCGTTCGCCCAGCGTCTGCAGGTCGCCCCAGTACGAACGCGTCGGCGTGGGCATGTAGAAATGCAGCGTGCCGACCCGCGCCTGGGTGGCGATGACCCGCAGCACGTCGGGCGACACGTTGAGGGTGGCGAAGGCGAACAGGCGCGAAGGCAGGCCGACGGGCAGGGGCGCGGCGCCGTCGTGGGCATCGTGGGCGAAGTTCGCCAGATAATCATTGATGCGCCGGGCGCGATGCGCACGGCCGCTGGCGATGTGCCGCCACAGCACGGCCTGCGGATCACGCGGCGCCTGCCCGGCTTCCCAGCCCAGCAGCCAGTCGCGGCGCCAGGCCTGGTATTTCTCGAATACGGAAGCCAGCTCGCCAGCCAGCGACCATGGCTTCAGCGCGTTGTCGGCGTCCAGATAACGCCGCAGCGGCTGCAGGGTCGCTTCGCGCAGGATCGCCGGATCGGTGAGCGCCGCGTACAGCTGCCAGCGCAAGGCATCCGCGCCCAGGTCGTCGGCCGCGCCCGGCACATTGGCGTCCAGCACACGGGCCACGAACTCGCCCGGGGTCAGGAACTCCAGGTTGGCGGCGATGCCGTGTTCGGCCGCCAGCGTCGCCTGCAACCAGCGGCGCATCGCCACTTGCGGGATCAATACGATGTCCGGGGCCAGCAGCGACTGGCCGGGCGCGGTCGTGCGCAGCTCGGTGGCCAGCAGGCCGGCCAGCACTTCCAGCGAATTGGAGTGGTACAGGCGGAAGTCGGAGGAAGGCGCGGGCATTGCTCCATCTTGCCGCAGACCCGTCGCATTCGCCGCGACCCGCGCTCGATGCGTCCTGTGATCGAGCCGAATCGGGCGTCGCCGGTCCTTCCTTGCACGCAAAATAAAACTCGGCAGTGCAATATTGTTCAGCTACCGACGGTGATCCTTTACGGTGTTTTGGAATTTGCCTTGCCGATGCCCTCCCCCGACTCACCTGCCGTGCGCCTCTCCAAGCTCCGCCTCGACCGTGGCGGGCGCGTGATCCTGCGCGATATCGACCTGTCGGTGCCACGTGGCAGCATCACCGCGGTACTGGGGCCGTCGGGCAGCGGCAAATCGACCCTGCTGGCGGCGCTGACCGGCGAATTGCCGCCCGCGGCGGGTACCGTGGAAGTGTTCGGCCAGCCGGTGCCGCGCGGCAGCCGCCACCTGCTGGAAATGCGCAAGGGCATCGGCGTGCTGCTGCAGGGCAATGGCCTGTTGACCGACCTGACCGTGGCCGAGAACGTGGCCCTGCCGCTGCGCACGCATACGAAATTGCCAGCGTCGCTG
>JBOHXX010000145.1:0-8067 GCA_050737675.1 Pseudoxanthomonas sp. | reverse complement strand
AGGTCAGCGTGCGCGTGATCAGCGCGACCAATGCCGACCTGCCCGCGCTGATCCGCGAAGGAAGTTTCCGCGAGGACCTGTACTACCGGCTCAACGCGATCGAACTGGCGTTGCCGCCGCTGGCCGAACGCCCCGGCGACATCCTGCCGCTGGCCGAGAGCTTCCGTCCCGCCGACAAACCGATCGGCGACAGCGCGCGCGCCGCGCTGCTGCGCCATCCATGGCCGGGCAACGTGCGCGAACTGCGCAACGTGATCCAGCGCGCCGGCTTGCTGGCGAGCGGCGACCGGATCCAGGCCACGGACCTCAACCTGCCCAAGCCCAGCGGCGCTCCGAAGCAGAACGCGTCGGTCGAGCCCGACCGCGCCGGCATCGAAGCCGCGCTGGCCCGCGCCGGCGGGGTGATCGCGCAGGCGGCGGCGGACCTCGGCTTGAGCCGGCAGGCGCTGTACCGGCGCATGGACCGCTTCGGCATCAAGCTTCCGTGAGCCGGCCCGGATGATCCGTCGTTCCGTCGCCGGCCGCCTGCTGTTCTGGCTGCTGCCGTTGTTCGCCGCGGCGATCGCACTGCCGCTGTTGCTGCTGCAATGGCTGGACGATCCGAAGCTGGTCGGCGTGCTCTCCGCGCTGGTGATCGTGCCGCTGGCGGTGTGGGTGATCCGGCGCGCGCTGGTACCGCTCAACTCGTTGTTCCGCGCGCTGGCGGGCAGCGTCAGTACCTATCGCGATGGCGAATACAACTTCGGCATCCATTGGCGAGGGCGCGACGACCTCGGCGACCTGGTGCGCTCGCACGCGGAACTGGGCGACGTGTTGCGGGCCCAACGCCAGGGCCTGGTGGAACGCGAGCTGCTGCTGGACACGATGGTGCAGAACACGCCGGTGGCGATGCTGCTGGTCGCCGCCGGCGGCGATGGCGAACGCCGGGTGGTATTCGCCAACCTGGCCGCACGCAAGCTGCTGCACAGCGGCTGGAAGCTGGAAGGCCAGCGTTTCGACAGCCTGCTGGCCGAGGCGCCGGTGGAGATGCGCGAGGCGATGCAGCGCGGCGGCGACGGCCTGTTCGCGATCGGCAACGAGGAAGACGACGAAGAGGAACAGGTCTACCACCTGGCCCGGCGCAACTTCCGCCTCAATGGCCGCAAGCACGAACTGCTGCTGCTGCGCTTGCTGACCAATGAACTGCGCCGCCAGGAAGTGCAGACCTGGAAGAAGGTGATCCGCGTGATCAGCCACGAGTTGAACAATTCGCTGGCCCCGGTCGCGTCGCTGGCGCATTCGGGCGCCGAGCTGGTGCGGCGCGGTCGCCACGAACGGCTGGAGGAAATCTTCGGCACCATCGAGGAACGCGCGCGCCACCTGGAAGGTTTCATCCGCGGCTATGCGCGCTTCGCCAAGCTGCCGCAGCCCTTGTTGAACACCGTGGACTGGGACCATTTCCTGGCCGGACTACAGCGCCAGATCGGTTTCGAGCTGGAAACGCCGGCAGACGGGATCAGCAGCCGCATCGACCAGGCGCAGATGGAGCAGGCGCTGCTGAACCTGCTGAAGAACGCGCACGAAGCCGGTGGCGAAGGAACCGGGGTCAGCGTGCGCGTGGTGCGGCTGCCGGAGTGGCTGCGTATCGAGGTGCTGGATCGCGGCGCCGGCATGAACGATTCGGTATTGCAGAACGCGCTGGTGCCTTTCTATTCGACCAAGCGCAACGGCACCGGCCTGGGCCTGGCCCTGACCCGCGAGATCGTGGAAGCGCATGGCGGACGGCTTTCCATGCACAACCGCGAAGGCGGTGGTTTGTGTGTGGCGATACAGCTACCGGACAACGCCTGAGGCGAATCGTCAGCAACGACTGGGCCCAACGCTAGAGCAACGCCGGTATCAACGCCTTGGTTCGCTGCATGTAAGCGCGATAAGTTTCGCCGAAGTGCTGCGAAAGCCAGCGCTCTTCCAGTTTCAGCTTGCGCCAGAAAGAAACGAACACGATCGCCACCGCAAGCAGTCCGCGCCAGTCGCCGACCATGATCGCGTTGCCCAGGAACAGCAGCAGCAGGCCGCTGTAGATCGGATGCCGGACCCATTGGTACGGGCCGCGCTCGATCAGTTCGTGGTCCTGCTTCAGCTGCACGGTCCCGCTCCAGTTGCGGCCGAGCAGATACCGCGACCAGCAGGCGAGGAAGGCGCCGGCGATGCAAAGGACGAGACCTCCGGACTCGACCGCGAACGAATGTGGCACGAACTGCTCGCGCAGCGGGCCGTGGCCGAACCACTCGCCGGGACCCAGCAGCAGCACCGCGACCAGCAACGGCAGCCAGTAGGCGAGGAGGCGCTTTCCCAACGGCTCGGTCTGGATCGACGGCTTGGCCTGGCGCGCGGACCAGAACCAGTAGAACAACACCACGCACCAGGTGATCCTGAGGGCGGCACTGAATTCATGGGACATGGAATCACCCGGTCATGGCGGCGGTTTTCCGATTATGCGCCGCATGACCACGCGCAGCTGCATCGGGAAACCGAGCATCCGCTCCCGGGCCACGATCTCGCGGAGCTGCTCGCCCCAGACCACCTCGGCCAGTTCGGAAAAACCGCGTTTGGCGTAAAACGGCGCATTCCACGGCACATCGCGCAGCGTGGTCAGCGTCATTGCGGAGAATCCACGCACGGCGGCCTCGCTGCAGACCGATTCAAGCAGCGCCCCACCAATGCCGCGACGGCCATGTTCCGGCACCACGTCCATTTCGAACAGGTGTGCGTGCCCGTCCATCTCGCCGCACAAGGCGAAGCCCACTGCTTGTCCGCCCACTTCCGCCACGCGAAGGATTCCGTGCGCGATGCCGTCCTGCAGGTTTTGCGGCGACAGGCCGTGCATGGCGAAGAGGTCGTGTGTGCCATGACCCAGTAGTAGCGCAGCAGCGCGACGTTCAACTTCAAGCAATGCGTCGATGTCGGCTTCGGTCCCGGCGCGCAAGAGCAGATCGATCATCGCGTCTCAACCAAGCCGCGAGCCATCGATCCTGGCCATCAGCCACTGCAATCCGGCCAGGTGCTGCTGGTCGTGGCTGCACAGCATGTGCACCAGCCCGCGGACGGTGATCGGTGCTCCATCGAATACGGCGGTGCGCTCGAACTGCGCGTCGGTCAGGTTGGAAATGATTTCAAGCGTCTTCGCGCGAGCGGCGCGGAATGCGGCGAAGACGCCGGCGGCTTCAGCCGAGGCGTAGTCGCGTTCCACGGCCAGCGCTTCGCCATCAATGTTGTCGAGCACCGGATCGGTTTCACGCAAGGCGCGGTGGAAACGCGCGTGGTAGCCATTGACTTCGATGTCCCGCACGTGGCAGATCTGCTCGATCGCACTGAAAGGCTCGCTGGGGATGCCTTCCCAGCTGCCTGGCTTCCAGTTTGCGAAGTCGGCGGGTATCACGGCAAAAAAATCCTGCAATTGCTGCGGAAATCTTTCCAGTGCGTCCAGGGTGACCTGATTCATTCGCTCTAACTCGATTTCTTCGGCCGCTGCCAACCCTCGATCGTCTGCTGTCGCGCGCGCGACACGGTCAGCTTGTCGGCCGGCGCGTCCTTGCCGATGACGGAGCCCGCACCGATGGTCGCGTTCTTGCCGATGGTCACCGGCGCCACCAGCGCGGAGTTGGAGCCGATGAAGGCGCCATCCTCGATGGTGGTCACGGACTTGTTGACGCCGTCGTAGTTGCAGGTGATGGTACCGGCGCCGACGTTGACGCCGCTGCCGATCACCGCATCGCCAAGATAGGTCAGGTGGTTGGCCTTGCTACCGGTGCCGAGCGTGACTTTCTTGGTTTCGACGAAGTTGCCGACATGCACGCCATCGGCAAGCACCGTGCCCGGACGCAGGCGCGAATACGGGCCGATCTGCGCCGCGCCTTCGCTGACCACGCCATCGAGGTCGCAATGCGCGCGCACCAGGGTGCCGGCGCCGAGTTTCACGTCCTTCAAGCGCGTGAACGGACCGATGACCACGCCATCGCCGAGTTCGACCGTGCCTTCGAGGACCACGTCCACGTCGATCTCCACGTCGCGGCCCACGCTGACCGTGCCGCGCTGGTCGTAGCGGGCCGGGTCGAGCAGGCGCGCGCCCTGCGCGCACAGCGCACGCGCCTGGCGCAGCTGGAAGGCGCGTTCGAGTTGCGCGAGTTGCCAGGGATCGTTGGCGCCTTCGGCTTCGATGGCCTCGCCCACCAGGACCATTTCCGCGGCGCTGAATTCGGCGGCGGCGGCGGCGAACACGTCGGTCAGGTAGTACTCGCCCTGGGCGTTGTCGTTGGACAGGTGCGCCAGCCAGCGTTTCAGCGCAGTGGATTCCGCGGCGATGATGCCGGTGTTGATGACGCGGATGCGGCGTTGCTCCTCGTCGGCGTCCTTCTGCTCGACGATCGCGGCGACACGGCCCTCGGCATCGCGCACGATGCGGCCATAGCCAGTTGGATCGGCGAGTTCAGCGACCAGCACGGCGAGCCGGCCCGGTGCGGCGAGCAGGCGCTGCAGGGTTTCGCTACGGATCAGCGGCACGTCACCGTAGAGGACCAGCACGGTGGCCGCATCGGGCACCTGCGGCATGGCCTGCTCGACCGCATGGCCGGTACCCAGCTGCTTTTCCTGTTCGGCCCAATGCAGGTCGGGCTGGCCGGCGAAGGCCTGCTGCACCTGTTTCCCACCATGCCCATGCACCACGTGGATGCCTGCCGGCTCCAGCGCGCGTGCCGCGGCGAGGACCTGGGCCAGCATCGGCTGCCCGGCGATCGGCTGCAGCACCTTGGGCTTGGCCGAGCGCATGCGCTTGCCTTCGCCGGCGGCGAGGATGATGACGTGCAGGGGTGCGGCCATGTGCGCTCCAGTGATCGGTATCGTGATCCATTCTAAATCGCCCGGCTGCTAGCATGCGCGCGATGATTCCGCCGCCCGCTTCGACTTCGATCCCGCCCGCGCATTCACTGCCTGCCGCCGCTCCCATCGGACGTTGGCAGGTTGCCCTGCTTTGGGTAGGCGTACCGTTGTGTGCGTTCGGAATCTTCCAATACCGGCTGTGGGAACAATGGCATCCGGGCCGCTTCGGCGAATTGCTGCTCCTTTCCCTGCTGGCCTGGAGCCTGGCCTGGCCATTGCGGAAATTCGCGCACTGGTCCTGGGCCACGGCACTGGCATTGCCCTGGTGCCTCGCGCAGGTGTTGTTCAACGGGGTGATGCCGGTAGTAGCAACCTTGGTGCTGGCCACAACCGCGCTGGCCCTGGGTGGCTTGCTCGGCGCGCGCACATCGCCCGCCCTGCAGGTGACATGTGGCCTGGCGCTGCTGGGGGCGGTGCTGGGATGGCTGTTGCCGCTGCCCGTGCACTTCCGCTGGAGCTATCTGGGCCTGGGCCTGCTGCTAGCGGGGCTTCGTCGAAAGCAACTTCTGGAATGTGCACGCAGTCTGCGTGAAAGCTGGACGCAGTCGGTGGCCGCGGCGCCGCGTATTGCCGGCTTCGCCGTACTCGCGCTGGGCCTGGCCAGCACCGGAGGCTGGCTGCCGACCCTGCAGGTGGACGACCTGGGTTATCACTTGCGGCTGCCCTGGGAATTGCTGGAGCAGGGTCGCTATGCGATGGATCCGGAAACCCACGTCTGGGCCCTGGCCCCGTGGCTGGGCGACGTACTCCAGTCGTTCCCTCAAGTCATCGCCGGCGAAGAGGCGCGCGGCCCGGTCAATGCGCTGTGGATGCTGCTCACCGCCACCGGCGTCTGGCGGCTGGGCAAGGCGCTGGGCGGCGACGCGCGCGCCAACTGGGCGGCCGTGGCGTTGTATGCCAGCCTGCCGTTGACCGCATCGCTCGCGGGCAGCATGCAAACGGAAACGCCGACCGCCGCGCTACTGGTCTGGCTGTTCGTACTCATCGCAGGCGCGCCCGAGGCGCGGAGGAGCGCACTCCGTTGCGGTGCCGTGCTGGTGGGCGGCCTGCTGGCCCTGAAACTGGCCGCGGCCGCCGCTGCAATCGTGCTGTTGCCCTGGGCGATGTGGCGGCATCGGAGTTCATTGCGCCTGCTGCCGCTCCTTGCCGCTGCCGTGGTGGCGTTGGCCCTCGGTGCCAGCAGCTATGCCTATGCCTGGATCATCGCCGGCAATCCGTTCCTACCGTTGTTCAACACATACTTCCACTCGCCTTATTTCCAGGTCGCCGACTTCGACGACGTGCGCTGGCATGCGGGCTTCAATGCACTACTGCCGTGGCACCTGACCTTCGACACCGGCCGCTACCTGGAAGCCTTCGCCGGCGGCGGCGGCTTCGTGCTGGTCGCCTTGGCCGGTGGTTGGATACTGGCGCTGGTCCAACGTCGTACTGCATTGATCGCGACGATGATGGCCGCCTCGATCGCCCTTCCGCTGATCCCGATGCAATACCTGCGCTACGTGTTCCCGGCGTGCGTGGTGCTGCTGCCGCTGCTGGCAACGACGGCTTTCCGCATCGATCCACGACGTGCCGCCTGGCTGCTGGGCGGCGTATGCCTGCTCAATTTCGCGTTCCAGGCCAATGGACACTGGATGCTGAGGACCGGTGCGGTGAAGGAAACCATTTTGGCGCTGGGCGACGATGACGCCTCGTTCCGGCACTACGCACCGGAACGCATCCTGCTAACCCAACTGCGCGCTTCACCCGCCAGTGCCGGCAATGTGCTCGCCATGGATCCGGATGCCGCCTGGGTGGCGGAGATGGGTACGCGGGCCCGCACCACTTCCCGTTACGATCCGTCGCTGGCTGCCGCGGCAACTGCCGCCGATCTCGATGCCACCGGCACCGCGTGGCAGTCGCTGCTTCAACACGAAGACATCAGCGAAGTATTGCTGAGGAAAAAGACCCTGACCGAAGCGCAGCGCAATGGCTTGCGCCAGGCGAACGCGACCTTGCGCGCGGAACAGGGAGATGCGCAATGGTGGAGCCTTGAATCGCGGAAGGTTCGTCCATGAGCGTTCTCAAGCAAGGCCGCCATTACCTGCTGATCGGCATCCTGCAATGGCTGCTGGATTGGGGAGTGATGGTGGCGCTGAGCCACGGCGGCCTGCCGGTCGAGCCCGCGAACGTGGTGGGACGGATCAGCGGGGCGATGCTCGGCTACTGGTTGAACGGACGCATCACCTTTTCCGGCGACCAGCACCGCATGGGCCGCAGGCAGTTCGCGCGTTTCCTGGCGATGTGGCTGGCGACCACCGCGATCAGCACCTGGTCGTTGGGCGCCATCGACGACGTATTCGGCCTGCGCTGGGCGTGGATCGCCAAGCCCGCACTGGAAGTGGTGCTGGGAGTAATCGGCTTCCTGTTGTCGCGGCACTGGGTCTACAAGCATTAGCCGACCCTCCCTGTAGGAGCGGGCCATGCCCGCGAGCTCTTCACGCGATCTGACCGAAAAGCATCGCGCCCAAGGGGCGCTCCTACAATCCCCCCCGCAAACCCCTGATCAAGAAAAACGCCGGCGCTGGGCCGGCGTTTCGACATTGCTTGTGGAGCGAGACCTCAGTGCTTGAGGTTCTTGCGCAGGCGCTCGAGCGCCTGCAGCTGCACCGTGGCTTCGACCAGCTTCTGCTGGGCTTCGGCCACGTCCATCGCTTCGCCCCGGTTGGCCAGGATGCGCTCGGCTTCTTCCTTGGCCGCGCGCACCGCCGCTTCATCGATGTCGGTGGCGCGGATCGCGGTATCGGCCAGCACGGTCACGACCTGCGGCTGCACCTCGAGGATGCCGCCGCCGATGGCGAAGTCCAGCTGCTCGCCGCTCGGCAAGGTCACCACGACCTTGCCCGGCTTCAGCCGGGTGATCAGCGGCGCATGGCGTGGGGCGATGCCGAGCTCGCCCTGCTCGCCGGTGGCCACGACCAGGGTCGCCTCGCCATGGAAGATTTCCTGCTCGGCGCTGACGATGTCGCAACGGATGGTGCTACTCATAACGTGCTTCTCTTCCGTTTCCCCCTCTCCCGCTTGCGGGGGAGGGTTGGGGTGGGGGTGCCGCCACGAGCGAGACCGAAGAGAGAGCCCCCACCCATAGCGCATCGGTCGATGCGCTATGACCTCCCC
>JBOHXX010000144.1:0-8076 GCA_050737675.1 Pseudoxanthomonas sp. | reverse complement strand
GACCTGGCCTGCCTGCGCCTGGAAGCTGCGCAGCCTGCGAGCCACGACAACCTGTTTCCTTCGGTGCTGGGCTTGCTGGGAGTACGCACCAAGGTCTATCGCCGCGATGGCGACCTGTTCGCGGGCTGCCGGCCATCGGCCTAGGCCAGGTGTTTTCGCACGCATGGAAAACCCCGCGCATGCGGGGTTTTCCATGCGTGTCGCGAGCATCGGTGATTACACCGGCTGGCTTCCGGATTGGGGCTGGTCAGCTCTGCGCCTGAGCAGGAAACGGAAGGACGGCCCGGTGAGCAGCGTGGACAATACGGCGAGCGTGACCAGGGCGGCGAAGGCGTGTTCGGAAAGCAGCCCCTTGTCGCGAAGAATGGTGGCGGCCACGATTTCCATCAGTCCCTTGCATTGCAGCAGCGCGCCGATCGCCAGGGCTTCGCGCCTGGACAAGCCAGGCGTCGGCGGGCAGACCAGCACCGCCGCGAGCTTGGCCACGACCGATACCGCCAGCAACGCCAGCGATGCCTGCAGCGATGCCCAGCCGAGTACGTCGCCGTCGATCTTCAGCCCGCTGTGGCCGAAGAACAGTGGGGCCAGGCCGAGCAAGGCGAAGCGGCCCATGCGTTCGACCGGTAATTGCCGGGTCCACGTCGGCGGCAGTATCGCCCCCGCGAAGTAGGCGCCGAGTAAGGCATGCAGGCCGAGTTGCGAGCTGGCCCAGGAACCGGCGACCAGATAGACCGGCAGTGCCAGCCAGATCGCCCAGCGCGGCGGTGCGAAATTCCTGCGGTCGTTGATCGCGCCCAGTGCAGCAAGGACCACGGGCACCGCAAGCGCCAGCAGCTGCAGCGATGACCATTCCGATCGGGCGCCATCACCAGCAGCGACCAATAGCAGCAAGGCCAATCCAATCCACAGCACGGCATCGTCCACGACGGCGATGCGCACGGCGACCTGGGTGAGCGGACGATGCAGCGGCCCCAGTTCGCGGACGATGCCGATCAGCACCGGCAGTGCGCTGACCGCGATGCACAGGCCGATGGCTACCGCACCCAGCATCCGGTCGCCGCTGGGCGTGGCCCAGTCGGGAAGCACGGAAAAATAGTGATAAGCGACCAGCGTGCCGACGATGAAGGGCAGCAACAGCGCAAGCGCCGCGCTGGCGACGAACCGGAATACCGGATCGCGCGACGCAACCGGCAGGCCTGACAGCGAGCGGACATGCGCGGACTGGCGCGTTTCAAGTCCGGCGGTGAAAGCCAGCAGCAGCACGCCGACCCAGCCGATTTTTTCGCCGATCACCGAAGGCACGCCCAGCGAGGGCGGAAGCCAACCGGTGGCAGCGAGCACCAGGCCGATGATGATCGGCACTACCGCGATGGGAATCGAACGTCCAAGCAGGCGCCACAGGCCCCAGGCCAGCAGGATGAAGATCAGCGCGTCGGCACCGGTGGCGAGGATGGCGTGCATTGGATTTAGCGTGAGGGCGCTGGCGCTGGGCAGTAGCTTCGCAGGTAGTCCATGTGCGCCGGAAGTCCTTCCACGTTCTTGAGGGTGTGGCTGCGGATGTCATCGAGGAAACGCTTGAGGTCGGCTTCGCCCATCGCATCGGCGGTCGGGTGGTGCTGACGCGGCGTGACGCCTTGCCCCATCATCACCTGCACCCACGAATTCTCCGCGAACAGCTCGCCCGGCGTGTAGAACACGTTGCCGGTCTCGCGGAAAAGGTCGATGCGGTGCTGCAAGGTGGACGGCAGCGTCATGTTCGCCATGTATTCCCAATATGGCGTGTCGCGGCGGTTGCTCAGCGAGTAATGCAGGACCACGAAATCGCGCACGTGCTGCAATTCCGAATTCAGCTGATCGTTGTATTGCGCGACCGCGCTTTGGCTGACGACTTGCGGGAAGTTCTGCAGCAAGTGGGTGATGCCGCGCTGGATCAGGTGGATGGTGGTCGACTCCAGCGGCTCGATGAAGCTGCCGGCCAAACCCAGCGCCACGCAGTTCTTTTCCCAGCAGCGTTCGCGCCGGCCCGGCTTGAAGCGCACCGGCCAGGGCTGCTTGATGATCTCGCCCTCGATGCTGGAAAGGAACTCCTCGCGCGCCTCATCGTCGGTGGTGTAGCGGCTGGAATAGACGATGCCGTTGCCGACGCGGTGCTGCAACGGGATGCGCCACTGCCAGCCGGCCGTCCATGCGATCGAACGGGTGTACGGCACCGCATCGCGCACGGCGGTGGTCTGGGCGGCGAGGGCGCTGTCGTTGAGCAGCCAGTGCGACCAGTCCTCGAAGCCGACGCCCAGCGTCTTGCCGATCAGCATCGCGCGGAAGCCCGTGCAGTCGATGAAAAAGTCGCCTTCGATGGCGGAGCCGTCCTCCATCTTCAGCGCGGTGATGAAGCCCGACTCCGCATCGGTCAGCACTTCGGCGATCTTGCCTTCCACGCGCCTGGCGCCATGGCGCTCGCTGAATTGCCGCAGGTATTTGGCGTACAGGCTGGCATCCATGTGGTAGGCGTAATTGATGCCGCCACGCGGCAGGTGCGCGAAGCGATCCGCCAGCGCCGCCTTCAATTCGAAGCAGTAATCCTCGTAGCCGCTGGCGATGCCGTCCTTGCGCCCGCGCAGCCAGAAATGCTGGAAACCCGCCGTTTTATGATTCTTGCCACTGAAGCCGAAGGAATGGATGTAGCGATGGCCGATATCCAGCCAGTTCTCGAACGAGATGCCCAGCTTGATGGTGCCCTGAACCGCGGCCATGAACTCCTGCTCGCCGATGTCGAGCATTTGATGGAAGCTCAGCAAGGTCGGGATGGTGGCTTCACCGACACCCACGGTGCCGATTTCCTCCGACTCCACCAGGGTGACGTCCAGCGTCTTGCCGAGCAGCCTGGAGACCGCCGCCGCCGCCATCCAGCCCGCAGTGCCGCCGCCGGCGATGACCACGCGTTTGACCGGGCGGTTGCGGATGTCACTGGTTTCGTTGCTCATGGACGGGTTCCTCGGCGGTGGATGTGTCAGCGTTTGATGCGTTTGAGCAGGCGCGCACGCAGGTCCCGGGCGCGATCCGCGTCCAGCGGAGACAGCACGCGGCGGGCGGATTCCGGAATATGCGCGGCAGTGTCGGCGTCCGCCTCGAACACGTAATGGCGGAACACGTCCTGCCATATCCCGCGCTCATGCGGCGGCAGGTCGCGCAAGGTCATCAGCGCGTACATCAGCACGTTCATCGGCGTGTCCATCCAGGCGGGCACATCGCGCCACCAGTAGTTGACCAGCACGTTGAACGACTCCAGCCCTTCCACGTGATGCCACCACATGGAGGGAATGAACACCGCATCGCCCGGTTCCAGTTCGGACACCTGCGCGTGCCGCATCGCTTCGGCGAAGCGCGGGAAGCGCTGCAGGTCGGGCGCGGCGAAATCCACCAGGCTGATCGCCTGCCCGGCCGGGTTGAAATCCAGCGGACCGATATACAGGTTGCGCAACTGCTCCGGCGGGAACAGGGTGACGCGCCGACGCCCGGCCACCACGCAGGCGATGTTGTCCGGCACGTCCTGGTGCGCCGCGATGCGGGTCCGATTGCCGATCCAGATGCTCGCCAGCGGATCGCGCCCGTCCAGCGGCAGGTCGTTCTCGGCGCGGAAGCCCGGCAGCCAGGTGTCCAGGGTGGTCGAGGCCACATAGATCATCGGCGGCGTCTCATGCGCTGCGTACTTGAGCAGCGTGTCGAGCACCGTCCGCAACGGGATGTGTTCCTGGCGGAAATTGAGTCCGCTCAGGTCGTCGTTGTAGAACACGCGCCCGTCGATCTCCGGCGCGCTGACCGTGGCGACCACCGGCGGCGCGTTTGGGCGTTCGAAGCGACCCAGGTAGGCCGCCGCCGCCTGCATGGATTCGCGCGCTGCAGCCACCATCGGCCAGTGCGCAACCAGGCCACGCAGCACGACCGGCTCGGCCGAGGTCAGTACCGCATCGGGCAAGGCATCGGGCGCGTCGCAGCGACGCTCCCGGATCGGCTTAGCGTCCGCCAGCACGGCTACGGTTCATCCTCTCGATCAGGTCGCGAAACTTGGATGCCGAGGCCACCGCCATGAACGCCGGCTCCAGGTAGCCTGCCGCGTGCAGTTCGCCCAGCGCCGCCGCGTCCAGCGCGCGCAGGCGGTCCTCGTTGATGGTGTAGTAGCCGGCCAGCCGGCTGACCGGGCCGTCATCCAGTTCGATGTCCAGCACGAACGATTCCAGCAGCTCGTGCGCCAGCAGCGCGTCGACGAAAGCCGGCACGCGTTCCAGTCCGTTGTGCAGCGTGAGCAACACCGAAGCGATCCGGTCCAGGTAATCGGTGTTGCCGCCATGTTCGCGGAACAATGGCTGTCCGCCGCCGCCGCCCACCCGCGGGCTGTCGAGGTCGATGTGCACCGTCAGTTCGTCGTTGCCACGCCCGATCAGGAACGGCTGCCGCTCGATCGCCAGCGGCAGGTAGTGCGCATCCCAGCGCTCGCCGTCTAGGAACAGATTCTGTCCTTCCTCGAAACCGAGCAACGCGACCGGCGACAACGTGCCTTGGGCATCCTTGCGGAACACGATGGGATAGTACGCCTGCAAGTCGCGGAACTCGGCGGGAAACGTGGCCGCGAAAGCGACGTCGTCGCCCAGCGCCGCGCTGCGCCGGGTGTCGATACGCAGATCCTTGTGTTCGGTGTTGTTGACTTGGGCGTGTTGGGCCATCGGTGGAGTCGTCCTAGATGCGCGGCATTCCGCGCGTCATCACATGATCGAGCATTTCGCGATGCCCCGGCAACGCCGTCAGCATCTTCCGCGCGATGTCGGCGGATTCGCGGAAGTATTCTTCGGCCCGTTGCACATCGTCCATGCGCCGCGTGGTCGGGCGCGTGTCCGGCATGAAGCCCATGCCGTAGAGGATGAACTGATAGCTGGCCGAGGGAAACACTTCCTCGACACGGTTGAGGTCGTAGCGGGAAGGCGGCTGGTGTCGCCACAGTTCCAGCAGTTCGCGCAGGCGCTCCGGGATCGTCTCCGGCCTGCGGTTGTCACGCCAGTACTCGCTGTCGTCCCGCTTGCTCAACACGTAGTGCAGCTTCAGGAAATCGACGACGCGGTCCCAGCGGTAGCTGAAGGTGTCGTTGTAGCGTCTGGAGACGATGTCCATGGCGGAGCGCGTGGCGGGCATCTGGTCGGCGAGCATGCCCACGCCCAGTTCCACCATGGCCAGCGAGGACGCTTCCAGCGGCTCCATGAAACCACTGGCAAGACCAATCGCCACGCAGTTCCGATGCCAAGCACCGCGCCTGAAACCGGGACGGATCATGATCTTCGGCAGCGTGTCGATGTCCTGCTCGCGCCCGCCCGTTGCCACGATGTAACGGCGCAGCGCCGCCTCGGCGGCCTCGTCGCTCGTATGCGCGCTGGAATAGACGTGGCCGATGCCTCGGCGGCTTTGCAGTCCGATGTCCCAGATCCAGCCGGCCTCCTGCGCGGTGGAAATGGTCTGGCAGGCGATCTCCACCGTGCGATCGGCATACGGCACCCGCGTCGCGATGGCGCGGTCATTGAACAGCACGTCTTTCTGCGATTCGATCTCGACCCCATAGTGCTGGCCGATCAGCAGCGCGCGCATGCCGCTGCAGTCCACGAACAGGTCGCCGGCGATCGCGCCGTGCTCGCGCGTCCGCAACGCGGCGATGTCGCCGTTGTCGTGCGTATCTATGCCGATCATGTGGTCGGCCACGTGGCGCACGCCGAGCTTGTCGACACAATGCTTGCGCATGAACACGCCCAGCTTCGCCGCGTCCAGGTGATAGGAGTAGTTGGCTACCGCCGCCCACTCCGGCGTGGCGAACTGCTTGGGCGCCTTGCCGGCTTCGCACAAGTGCGCCTGGAAGCAGGTCAGCATGCTGAAGGGCACATCCGGATGTGCCATCCAGCCGGCTGCCAGATGCGTCTCAAGGAAGCCCGGTGGCAGCACGAAGGGATGGTGGAAGTAGTCGCCATCGACTTCCTCGCGCCAGCGCACGAACTTGGAACCCTGCTTGAAGGCGGCATCGCATTCGCGGATGAAATCCGTCTCGCTGACGCCGGTCCTGCGCAAAGTGTCGCGCATGGTCGGCCAGGTGCCTTCGCCCACGCCGACCGTCGCCACATCCGGCGACTCGATCAGGGTGATCCGCAGTCCGGATCCGGATGCGGTGTTGTGCTCGGCCGCGAGCACGGCGGCGGTCAGCCAGCCGGCGGAACCGCCGCCGAGGATGACCACGTGCTTGATGGGTTGATCCACGCCCCTGCCTCATTCCGGGATTGCACGAACGGGATCGCGTGGCGACCCCATGAAAGACAAAGCCGCCGGAACCCAGCGGCTTCGTCCTGCTGCCGTACTCGTTGCCGGGTACGGAGAGTCACTATCCCATTACTGGAAGTCGTAACGAAGTCCCATCATGTACCTGGGACCGGTCTGGGTGCCATAGAACAGGATGTTCTTGTGGCGCTGGCTCAGGCGCTGGGTTTCGTCGGTGAGGTTGATGCCCTCGAACTGGAGCGTCAGGCGATCGGTGACCTTGTAGCCCACGCTCAGATCCCACTGGCCGTACGCCTCGACATACACCGGGTTGTTGTGGGCGATGTCGCCAGGATCGTTGTCGTACTGGCTGTTCAGGAACTGGTCGCGCCAGTTGTAGGCCAGGCGCACCTGCCACGGTCCCTTGTCGTAGAAGCCAACCATGTTGGCCGAGTCGCTCAGGCCCACCAGCACCTGCTGCGGACCCTTCGCGGCATTGTCGTACGACAGACTCGGACTGCGGACGATGGTGTAGTTCGTGGCCAGGCCGAAGCCGCTCTGGCCGAACATGTGCTGCAGGTTGATCTCGAAGCCGTTGAGGTTGTGCGAACCGGCGTTGCCGGGAGTGGTGATGTTGAACACCGTCAACGGATCTCCGGGGATGCCGGTGATGAGGCCGGCCGTGCCCGCGGTGCTGTCCACGCCCGGCTGGCCGTCGAAGTTGGCGAAAATGTAGTCGCGGATGCACTGCCCATCCGCGGCGCCGCAACCGTCGGCGACGGCCGCATTCCAGTATTCGCCGCCGATCGGCGTGGGCAGGTTGAACAGGGTGTCCTGGAACGAGCCTGCGCCGTTGTCGATGTAATTGGAGATGTTCTTGCGGTAGTAGCCGACGGAGAAATAGCTGCCTTGCGCGTAGTACCACTCCCAGGACAGGTCGAAGTTCTTGGACAGCAACGGCTTCAGGCCAGGGTTGCCCGCCGAGCCGCTGCCGCCGTTGACGCGCACGCCCGGGCCGATGACCAGCCCGCCCTGGATGTCCTTCCAGCCCGGCCGCCCGATGCTGTGGCCATAGCTGGCGCGCAGCACCATGCTGTCGGTCAGTTCGAACTTCGTGTCGATGCTGGGCAGCCAGTACTGGTAGTCGCCCTCCAGGGTGGTGAACGTCTTGTCGCCCATGATGGCCTGGAGTTCGTTGGGTGCGTTCCACTCCACCGCGACCGGGGTCACCACCTGTGCCGAGGACACCACTTCGGTTTTCTCGTAGCGCACGCCCAGCGCCAGATCGACCGGAATGCGGGTCTCCCAGCGCGTGCTGTACTGCATATAGGCGCTGCGGGTCTTTTCGGTGGTGCGCAGGTCGTTGCGGTTGAATTCATCCGGGTAAGTCGTCATCTCGCCGCTGGCACCCACCGCATCGCGCAGGCGTTCGAGATCCGTGACCAGGAAACTGGAAGTGAAGCGCGGATCGCCATGACCGGAGAACGCATCGAAGTACCTGGCCATGTCGTCGATCCGCCAGATGCTGTCGTCCCAGTCCGCCGGCGTACCGAGCGGCGTGCCCCAATCGGCGTACTCGGTGATGCCCAGCGCGGTGCGGTTCCTGACCTCGGTGCTGGCCACGCCGAACTGCAGGTCCGAGTAGTCGCCGAACTTGAACTTGCCGTCCAGTTGCCCCTGTTCGACTTCGGAACGCGAGTATCCGTTCACGTACCTGCGTCCGCTCGGGCGCGCCTGCGACGGATCCACCCCGCCGACGGTGGGGTTCAACACCATGTTTAGGATGGGCAGTTC
>JBOHXX010000143.1:0-8080 GCA_050737675.1 Pseudoxanthomonas sp. | reverse complement strand
CTCCAGCTGTTGATGTAACCGGTATCGCCGGCCGCGTTGTCGTTGACGCGCAGGTTCCAGGTGCCGTTCAACGCTTCGCTCGACAGGTTCACCGTGTAGGTCGTGTTGATGTTGTCCGTGCTGCTGCCCGTGCGGTTGTGCAGCACGTAGACGCTGCCGTCCGGCGCCACCAGGTCCACCTTCAGGTCGCCCTTGTAGGTGTGCACGATGTTGACCGCCACCGAGGTGCTGGCCAGGCCGTTGCCACTGCGACCGGACACCGTGATCGGGCTGTTTACCGTGGCGTTGTCGCTGATGGCCACGTCGGTGCCGTTGGTGTACGTCTGCGTGGTGCCACCGCCGCCGCCCGTGGTGTAGCTGCCGGTCAGGCTGACCCCGGAGAAGGACGAGTACGCCTTCAGACGGACGTAGTACGTGCCCGCGACCGGTGCGGCGAAGGTGCAGGTCTCGGCATTGCCCGTCTTGTACGGCCGGCAGTCGTAGACCGTATCCGTCGGGGCGCTTCCGGACTTGACGTACAGATCCATGTCACCGGTGCCACCAGAGGTCACGATGTTGAGGTTGCTGGCACCTGCGGGAACCACGATGGTGTAGTTCAGCGAAGTGCCCGTCGCCGCCGACAGGCCGGTCACCGGCACGCCATTGCCCAGCACCGTGCCGCCACCACCGCCCGAACTCACCGTGACCGAGCCGGTCTTGGTGTTGGTCGCGCCACCGTTGTCGGTGACCGTCAGGGTGACGGTGTAGGTACCTGCCGCCGAGTAGGTCTTGCTCGGGCTCGCCGCAGTCGAAGTGGTGCCGTCGCCGAAGCTCCAGCTGCGCGAGGCGATGCTGCCGTCGCTGTCGGTGGATGTGTCGGTGAAGCTGACGGTCAGGCCACTGACCGAGGAACTGAAGTTGGCCACCGGCGCGACGTTGCCGCCACCGCCACCGCCCGCTGCATCCACTGCCGCCTTGGCATTGACGATGCCTGCGCCGATCGGTTGCGAGGGCGTGGCCGGAAACGCGCGCGCCGAGCTCTTCAGCAATGCTTCGATCTGCGCGGGCGTCTTGGCCGGGCTGGAAACCGACTGGATCAGCGCGACCACGCCAGCGACATGCGGCGTCGCCATCGAGGTGCCGCTGTACGAAGCGTAGGTTTCCGCACCCGGCGTGCGGGCGCCGGCGTTGAGCGTGGACAGGATGCTCGAACCCGGCGCGGCGATGTCGACCAGCGCACCGTAATTGGAGAAGCTCGAACGTGCGCCGGTGCTGGTGATGGAACCCACCGCGACCACGTTGTTGCAGTTGGCCGGTGAAGCGTTCGACACGTTGGTGTTGTCGTTGCCCGCCGCGATCACCAGCGTGGTGCCGCGCGATACCGCGCCGTTGATGGCCGTCTGCGTGGTGGTGCCGCAGGCGCCGCTGCCGCCCAGGCTGAGGTTGATGACCTCGGCCGGATTGGGGTTGGCGGGAACGCCGCTGACCGTGCCGCCCGAGGCCCAGATGATGGCGTCGGCGATATCGGAGTCGTAGCCGCCGCACTTGCCCAGCACGCGCACAGGCACGATCTTGGCGCCGTAGGCGACGCCGGCGACGCCGATGCCATTGTTGGTGACCGCCGCGATGGTGCCGGCAACGTGGGTGCCGTGCCAGCTGGAATTGGAAGCAGGCACGCCGCTACCGCATTCGTTGGCGTTGTAGCCATCGCCCGGATCGCTGGCGTCGGCGTCGCGGCCATTGCCGTCCACCGAAACCGCGGTGTCGATGATGAAGTCGTAGCCGGGCAGGATGTTGGCATTGAGGTCGCTATGGCTGGTGATCCCGGTATCCAGCACCGCGACCACCGATCCGGAGCCATTGGTCACGTCCCAGGCCTCGGTGGCGCGGATGCCGCCGGCACCGGTGCCGTAGCCCCATTGCTCGCTGAAGCGGGGGTCGTTGGGGGTCAGCAGCGCCTTGTTGAGCTTGTCGACTTCCACATATTCGACATTGGGATTGCTGGCCAGCTGGCGCATCAGCGATTCGGCCTCGACGCGGTCCAGCTTGCTGTCGGACAGGATCACGTCAGCACCCATGGCCAGGCGGCGCAGCGACTTCACGCCCAGAGCGCGGCTGGACTTTGCCGGTATGGCGGAGGATGCGGACCTCAGGGAACTGTCCAGCGCGGCCGCACTGGTGCGCTCGCTGCTGCCGTCGCGGTATTTCACGATGAAGCGATCGAAAGTCTGTTGCCCGGGGGAATGCAGACCACTGACATCCACGCGACCTGCCGCCATGGCGGGTGCGCACATCGAGGATATTGCGATAGCGGTGGCGCTGGCCAGGACATGCAAACGCAGACGACTCTTTGAGACATCGGACATTGAAGTTCCCTCTACAGATGGTGGTGCCGCGCATGCGGCGAGTCCGGAAGCAGTCGTGACTGGACAGGGGGATGTCGGCGACCGCTTCCGTTTCCGGGGTGCGCTGATGCCTGCACCCTGACTCGAACCTAAACCGTCGTGCGGTATGCGCACAAGACGTCGCGGTGAGAAATCTCACGGAATGGAACGAAGGTTACATACCGATAGTTGCAAATGTGACGGTAACCGGTAACACCTGTTCAGAAACGACCCGATGGCGTGACGGCGGAGTGAAGAAACCAGGCATCAGCGTGGCCCGAAACGGGCGCATGTTGCACCACCGCGCCGCATTGCGCGGCGAGTGAGGGATCGGGAAGACCCGGAGTCAGAGCATCCCGGTTTCCAGGCGCGCCGCTTCCGACATCATGTGCCGGCCCCACGGCGGGTCGAACACCAGTTCGACATCGGCCTCGATGATGGTCGGGATCAGTTCCAGCTTGTTGCGCACGTCGTCGACCAGGATCTCGCCCATGCCGCAACCGGGCGCGGTGAGGGTCATCTTCACTTCGACCCCGCGCTGGCCATCATCACGATGGCGCAGGTTGGCCTCGTAGACCAGGCCGAGGTCGACGATGTTGAACGGGATCTCCGGATCGAAGCAGGTCCGCAACTGCTTCCACACCAATTGCTCGACTTCCTCGTCGCTGGCGTTCTCTGGCAGGCTCAGCGATTCGGCCGGTTCCTTGCCGATGGCGTCGCCATCCTGGCCGGCGATACGGAACAGGTTGCCTTCCACGAACACCGTGTAACTGCCGCCCAGCGCCTGGGTGATGTAACCGAAGCTGCCGGCGGGCAAGGTGACGCTGTCGCCCTGCGGAACGAGGACGGCCGCGCAATCGCGCTCGAATTGGACGGGTTCGCTGCTGCGGGAATACATATATAAGGGTAGATGGGGACGCGCGTGGGGGGCGCAAGCTGTCATTTTAGCCCCCTACACTTCCCAGCGATGCCCCGGCACGCTACAAAGGCCCGGCAACTGTGTGTTCCGGCCTGGGGAGGACCGGATCCACATCCTCAATCCAGCTCCCCGGGAGAAGCCCTCGCCATGCCCCGGATCCAGTCTTCACGCCTTTCTGCCGATGTCCCGCGGGCCGTCCTGTTCCTCGCCCTGGGTGCCGCCCTCGCCTCCACGGCCCAGGCCCAGGAAGCCGCTCCTGCCTCCGCAACCGACCTCGACCGGATCACGGTGACCGCGCAGAAGCGCGAACAGCAGATCCAGGAGGTGCCGATCTCGATCAGCGCCTACTCCGGCGATTTCCTGCAGGCGAACGGCATCAACGATTACGGCGACCTCGGCACGCTGGTTCCCGGCCTGGAGATACAGACCCAGAGTGTCAGCAATCCCAGCATCTCGATCCGCGGCATCACCGCCGACCTGGACGATCCGACCCAGGAGCCGCGCATCTCGCTGTTCCAGGACGGCGTATCGATCAGCCGCTCGCGCGGCTCGTCGGTGGAAATGTTCGACATGGAGCGGGTGGAAGTGCTGCGCGGGCCGCAGGGCACCTTGTTCGGCCGCGCGGCCGAGACCGGCGCGCTGCATTTCATCCAGAACAAGGCCCGCACCGGCACTTCGGGCGGGTTCCAACTGGGCGTCGGCAACTTCGACGAGCGCAAGTTCACCGGCTTCTACAACACCGACCTGGGCGAGAACGTGCAGGGCCGCATCGCCGCGTTCTATGAAACCCGCGACGGCTACATGGAGAACCTGGACGGCGGCACCCTGCAGGGCAAGGACACCCGCGCGATCCGTGGCTCGCTGCATTTCAACGTCGGCGAAGCCAGCGGCCTGGACCTGATCCTGAACTACCAGAAGGACACGCCGCCGGGCACCGGCTTCCGCAGCATGATCATCCCCAACGCGCGCGGGAGCCTGGATCCGTACGTGGCCAATTCGCAGCGCGCCGATGAACTGGGCACCGATCGCGAAGTCTATGGCGCGACCCTGCTGGGCGATTTCGCGATCAACGACAACTGGTCGCTATCCACCATCACTGGCTGGCGCCGCTATGACGGGGTCGACAAGTTCGATTCGGACGGCTCGCAGGCCGACCTGATCGAATTCGACGAGCACGCCTGGGGCGACCAGTTCAGCCAGGAATTCCGCTTCAACTTCGACAATGGCGGCGCCTTCACCGGTTTCGCCGGCGCTTCGTTCTTCGATGAGAAGGCCAGCCGCGACCTGCTTTACCAGACCGACGAGCGCCAGTTGTATGCGCTGCTTTCGCCCCGCGCCCACGAGATCTTTGCTTTCCTGCCAGTCATACCGTTGTTGAATCCGGATGGCAGCCCGAACACCAGCCAGGAATCACTGGTGGGTGGACTGGTGCCGCTCAACCCGGACCACCATGAAACCTTCGGCAACGATGTCTCGGTGCGTTCGGTCGAATTGTTCGCGGATGGAACCTGGAAGTTCGCGGACAAATGGAGCCTGACCGCTGGGGTACGCGGCACCCGCGAGAAGTCGACCTATGGCTACCACGCGGAAGAAGGCAATTTTTCCAGCATCGGCTATTTCCTGTCAGCCAATACGATTCCCAATTGCTATCCGCTGCTCGCACAGCCCTGCTACAACGTGCTCTATAACCCCACAGAAGGGCGTCTGAGTCATTCCGGCAGCTGGAACTCCTGGGTGGGTCGCGCCGTGTTGGGCTACCAGATCAACGATGATGTCAACGCCTACGCCAGCGTTTCGCGCGGGCGCCGCCCCAACATGATCGAGATCGAGTTCCGCAGTCTGGATGACAACGGCGACAACGTGCCGGATGGCCCACCGGTAGAAATTGTGAGGGATGTACCTGCGGAAATTCTGATGAGCTACGAACTTGGCGTGAAGGGAGCCTCCCAGGGCGGCCGCTTCATCTACGACCTTTCGCTGTTCTACTACGACTACACCAACTTCCAGGCCTCGGTGGCTAACGACAATCCACCGCCGGCATATAAAACGATCAATGCGGGAAGTGCGCATGCACTTGGATTCGAGGCCTCGTTGTCGGGTCGTTTCAGCGAAAGCCTCAGCGGCTTTGTCAACTTCAACCACATCGATGCCGGTTTCAATGCCTTCAACAAGGATGGCACCTACCAGCAACTGGCCGGCAACACCTTCCGCATGACCCCGGAAAACTCGGTGACCGTGGGCCTGGACTGGAACCTGCCGCTGGCTTCCGGACGCAGTGTGTTCATCCGGCCGAGCTACAACTGGCGTTCGCATGTGTTCTTCGAGGATTCCAACGAACCCGATCCGCAGACCGGGCTGACCATGGAACAAGGTGCCTACGGCCTGTTCAACCTGCGCGCCGGCCTCCGCTTCAACGACAACTGGGACGTGACCGTGTGGGGCAACAACCTGGCCGACAAGGAATACCTGATGGATGCCGGCAACACCGGCCTGATCTTCGGCATCCCGACCCTGATCCCCGGCGCATCGCGCATGTTCGGCGTAACCCTCAGCGCGAAGTTCTGACTTTTCGCACATGACCCCGGGTGACGGCACGGTATCCTGTGCCGTCACCTGGAGTTTCAATGCAGCAGACCCTCCCCCCTTCCCGTCCGGCGCGCTGGCTTGCGCCGACGATGCTGTTCTTCGGCGGAATCCTTCTCACTCTCCTCTGGATGCTGTTGGCGCTTTACCTGGGGCGCCCCTGCGGCTGGATGGCCGTGGCCAGCGCGCTCGCGTTCGCACTGATGTTGCGACTAGGCGGGATGCCGCGCGGCTGGCCGCGCGCCGCCTCGGCGGTGCTGGGAACGCTGCTGACCATCGCCCTGGTCAACTGGGCCATCGCGGCCGCGCAGATCGGCGCCAGCCTGGGCCTCGATCCGTGGGATTCGGCGCTGAAACTGGGCTCGGACTACGCGTGGACGCTGGCGAAGTTGGCCAACGAGACATCGGACCGGGCGTGGATGGGCCTGGCACTGGTGGTCGCGGCAATCGCCGGGCGTTGAGAGTTGCACCAGGCCGGATGGCCGACTCTTATTCCGGGATCTCCGCGGTGATGATGTTGAAACGGAAATTCGCCACTTCCTTTCCTTCGATGCTGCAACGGGTCGTGACCGTATCGACGGCCTGCCCCGGATCACGAAAGCCAAGGATGGTGTATTGCGGGTTGTAGAACGTGCCGTGCGTGCCATCCAGTGGCAGTGAATAGCTTCCTTCGGTGGCATCCTCCATCAACACTTCCTTTGGATTTCCCAATGCGGAAGGGAGGACACTCCTGTACTTGCACTCAAGCAGCGTGCCCGGCTTGTTGCCCGAATACTGGAAGGAAAACCCATACCAGGTGCAGGGCATTTCCTGTTTGGCATACACGCACCTGCCTTGGCCGGTCAGGTGGATATCTTCGGTCCGAAGGCATACCCATCCATGTTTTCCCGGATCGCAAACCAAGCCAGACCGGAAATCCGATACTTCGGTGGCCGAGGCTGGATTGGCGGCCAATAACCCGAAAAACAGCGGGATACGTACAGCGATCCAAATACTTCGGGACATTCAGTGCCCGCCATCCAGCGCCTTCAGTTCGCTGACCAGTGCGCTCGCCATCTCCGCACCGTCGCCGTAGAGCATGCGCGTGTTGTCGGCGTAGAACAGCGCATTCTCGATGCCGGCGAAACCGGTGCCCTTGCCGCGCTTGATCACGATGGTGTTCTTCGAATTGACCACGTCCAGGATCGGCATGCCATAGATCGGCGAAGCGGGATCGGTCTTCGCCACCGGATTCACAACGTCATTGGCGCCGATCACCAGCGACACGTCGGTGTTGGGGAACTCGGGATTGATGTCATCCATGTCCGCGATCAGGTCATAGGGCACGCCGGCTTCGGCCAGCAGCACGTTCATGTGCCCGGGCATGCGGCCCGCGACCGGATGGATGGCGAACTTCACCTTGACCCCGCGCTCCATCAGCTTCTGCGCAAGTTCCCAGATCTTGTGCTGGGCCTGGGCCACGGCAAGGCCGTAGCCCGGGACGATCACCACGCGTTCGGCGAAGGCCATCATCGCGGCCACGTCGCCCGCCTCGATCGGCTTCTGCGAGCCGGAGATCTCCTGCATCTCGCCACTGGCGCCGCCGAAGTTGGAGAACAGCACGCCGCTGATCGGCCGGTTCATGGCCTTGGCCATCAAGCGGGTCAGCAGCATGCCGGCCGCGCCGACCATCATGCCGGCGATGATCAGGGTCTCGATCCCCAGCACATAGCCTTCGAAAGCCACCGCGAGACCGGTGAACGCGTTGTACAGCGAGATCACCACCGGCATGTCGGCTCCGCCGATCGGCAGCGTCATCAGGATGCCGAGTGCCAGCGCGACAATGAAGAACGCGATGATCCAGGGCGTTCCCAGGGTCGAGATCGCCATGCCGCCGAGGACCACGGCAGCGACCGCGACCCCGGCGTTGAACCACTGCTGGCCGGGGAAGGTGTAACGCTTGTCCATGCGTCCGTCGAGCTTGGCCCAGGCGATGATCGAACCCGACAGCGACACCGCGCCGATCAGCGCGCCGACCACCGCCAGAACCAGGGTCGTGCGCGAAGGCGAACCGCCCGCGGACGAGTACCTCAACAGTTCCACCGCGCCGATCGCCGCCGCCGAGCCGCCACCCATGCCGTTGTACAGCGCCACCATCTGCGGCATGTCGGTGATGGCCACGCGATTGGCCGAGATCCACGCCGCCGCGGTGCCGATGACCACCGCCACGAAGATC
>JBOHXX010000142.1:0-8120 GCA_050737675.1 Pseudoxanthomonas sp. | reverse complement strand
CCCCAACGCGAACCGTTCTCCTCGCACCTGCGTTGGGCTTCGCTTCGCTCATCCCGACCTGTGCGTGCTCTTTCCAGGACCCCTCTCAGATCATCCGGCAAAACGGCGGCGGCGCTTTTCCGTTGCACACGTCGGGCCGGGTACGGGTCGTTTTCCAATAATCCAAAAGCCCGAGTTGCCTGGCGACCGCCGGGAAGCCCGGATCGGCCAAGGCCCCGCGCAGGCTTCGATCCCAGAACAGCGATGGCCCCGGATATTCATGCGTCGTCGCTATCCGGCTCGCGACCTGGAAAGCCTCGTGGTTCGCGCCGAGGTCGGCGAGCAGCTTCGGGACTGCCTCCCACTGCTGGCTTTCCTCCAGCGCAAGCAGGGCCTGCACCGCTTGCGCCTTGGCCGCAGGATCGCCCGATGCCACTGCGTGATAACCCTTCAGCAGGGCCGCGCGCAGTTCCGTGGGTATCGGCAAGGCCGGGTCGGCCAGCAGGGCGGTGTCGCGGGTGTCGATGGCCTTGTACGACGTGAGCCGTTTCGCGAAGGCGGCATCCGGCGCAAGGTCTATCGCCGCATCGTAAAAGGGAATCGCCTCGTCGGGCTTCCCCGCGGTGACCAGCGCATCGGCCAGGGTCAGGGGCGTATAGACATAGAGGGCCAGCATGTCGTTGGCCCGGTGCAGCTGTTCGAGCGCTTCGGCGGTGCGGCCGACATTGACCAGCATCCACCCGTATTGGTGGTACTCGCACCCGCAATCCAGCCGACGGGCCGCAAGGGCACGCTTCAACAGGGCTTCGCGGCCGATCCAGTCGCTCCGGTCGAGCACCATGGACTTGATGTAAAGCGCCTCGCTGTTGCGGGGGTCGATCGCGACCGCCCGGTCGGCCGCTTCGCGTCCACTCGCGCGTGCCGCGTCGGCGATCCGACGGTCGTCCGTGCTCCTGGAGACTTTCCAGTACCCACCAGCGACCGCTGCCCAACCCCAGGAGAAGTCCGGAACGGCAGCGACCACCCGCTGCGCGGGAATCAGGGCCTTGCGTCCATCCGGCAGATTGGGATTCCAGTGCCCCTCGCAGAATTGCATGTAGTCCCTGAGAACTGCATCGGGCAGCGGCTTGTCGTAGGTGGACGCACCGAACAGTCCGCAGCGGACGACGTTGCCCGTATCCACGGCGATGTGGCGCGGAATCCTCGAGACTTCATTGCCGTCGTAGTCGAAAGTGTGCGACCACAGGGTCGTGCCGGAGCGCTCGTTGAGCATGCGGGTGATGACCCGGATCATCGGTCCTTCGCGCTGGATCGTCCCGCCCAGCGCGTAGGCGGGCGCCGCGCCGGGCGGCGGGGCGGGTGCGGTCGAAACACCCACCGCGCCGTCGACGCTGAAGGCCGCGTTGATCTCCGCGTCGACCGTATCCCGAAGCTTCGCGGGCAGGTCCGCGGACAGCAGTTCGAACCCCGCCAGGCGAACCGTCATGGCGTGGACCACGGGTTGGGCTGGCCGCAGTGCCCACCAGGCGGCGCCCGCCGCCACCAGCGCAAGCAGGCCAGCGCCCGCGATCGCCAGCCAGCGCCGCGGGAACGGGTTCGTCCGGCGGGAAGCGGGTGGCGCAGCGGCCGCGGACGACGTGCCGGCGCCTGGAATCTGCGCGAGCCGGCCGACCAGCGTATCGATCGACTTGTCCCAGCCTTCGAACGCGTTGATCCACTGGCGCGTCGACAATTCGTAGGCGAATGCATCGCTCGGCTCGACCGCCTTGAGGCGGAGCGCGATCACCGGCACGTTGTAGCGGCTGGCGAGCGAGAGCTCCTTCTTGATCTCGCTGCTGGTGTTGGCTGCGTCCGAGAAGACCAGGACCACCGCACGGGCGCCGCGAAGCGACTGCACGATCGCTTCCTGGTAATTCTCGCCGGGCCGCACGTCGCGCATGGAAATCCAGCATGGGGTTCCACGAACTTCGATCGCTTTGCACACCTTCAGCGCTTCGCTGCGGTCGGCGGTCGCGTAACTGATGAACACCGGGGGCAGTTCCCGATCTTCCCCGCCGGTTGCAGACCCTGGTTCGTTCACTGCGCTCACCGCTGGTCAGGGCGACATCCATGGCGCTTGGGGGCAAGAAAAGCGAGCAGGCGGCGGCGCGTGCAAACCGATGCCATTGGCTAGGGCGATGGTATAGACCTGTACGGTGAGGTTGGCAATGATCCGCCCTGCGGCTCTATGGCGGCTGATGCGTCGCGGTACTATCGACGCACGTGGTGCGCCCGCCCAGGAACGTCGACTCCAGGACGGCATTTCATTTCTTCCGGGGAAACATGCATGAAATCGATGATGCTCGCATTGGCCGTGGCAGCGCTGGTGGCAGGGCCGGGGATGGCGCAGGTCCCGACCGGAAAGATGGACGCCTTGCGTCCCGACCAGCAACAGTTCTTCGCGCTGTACAAGGAACTGGTGGAAACCGACACCTCGGTCACCAATGGCGACTGCACCCGGGCCGCGGCGCAGATCGCGGCGCGGCTGAAGGCGGCAGGCTTTGCCGACGACCAGATCACCTTGTTCTCCGTGCCCGAGCACCCGAAGGAGGGCGGGATTGTCGCGGTCTATCCGGGTACGTCGACCACGCTCAAGCCGGTCCTGCTGCTCGCGCATATCGACGTGGTCGCGGCCAAGCGCGCCGACTGGGTGCGCGATCCGTTCAAGCTGGTCGAGGAGAACGGGTACTACTACGCACGCGGCATCTCCGACGACAAGATGATGGCGGCGACCTGGGCCGACACCCTGGTCCGCTTCAAGCAGGACGGTTACAAGCCGGGTCGCACGGTGAAGATGGCGCTCACCTGCGGCGAGGAAACCGATACCGCGTTCAATGGCGCGCAGTACCTGGCCAACCACAAGCGCGACCTGGTCGACGCGGCCTTTGCGCTCAACGAGGGCGGAGGCGGCGACACCGATGGCAAGGGCCACATCGTCGCGCAGTCGATCCAGGTCGGCGAGAAGATCTACCAGGACTACCGGCTGGTCGCGACCAATCCGGGCGGACACAGCTCGCAGCCGGTGCGCGAAAACGCCATCTACGACATGTCCGAAGCGCTGTTGAAGATCCGCGACCACGAGTTCCCGGCCGAATTCAGCGACACCACCCGCGTGTTCTTCGCCCGTGCCGGTGCCGCGCGCAAGGATGCGATGGGTGCGGCGATGGTGGCGCTGGCCAAGGATCCGGGCGACGCGAAGGCGGCGGCGGTGGTCAACACCGACAAGGGCTTCCACTCGATGCTGCGCACGGCTTGCGTGGCGACCATGATCGACGGCGGCCACGCGGTCAACGCGCTGCCGCAGCGAACCGGCGCCAATGTGAATTGCCGCATCTTTCCTGGCCATACGCCGGCCGAGATCATGGAGCAGCTGGCCAAGGTCATCGGCAATCCGGGTATCTCGATCGAGATGGCACGCAAGGACAAGCCGCTGGCCAAGTCGCCGCCACTCGACCCGGCGATCATCGGCCCGATGGAAAAGTTGAGCGCGAAGTATTTCCCCGGCGTGCCGGTGATCCCGTCGATGTCCACCGGCGCGACCGATGGGCTCTATCTGTCGGCGGTGGGGATTCCGACCTACGGCGTGCCCGGCGCCTGGGGCGATCCCGACGGCAACGGCGTCCACGGCCTCAACGAACGGCTCGAAGTACGCTCGGTCTACACCGGCCGCGACTACCTGTTCGACCTGGTCAAGGCGTTGGCGGAATAAAACGCACGCGAGCTGCGTGGGTTGATTGCACGAGGTTCAAAGGAGAAAGAATGTTCAGGAAATGGGTATCGGTGGGATTGTTGGGATGGGCCGTCCTCACGCCAGCCTGGGCCAGGCAGGAGCAGAAGCCGCCGCCGGAGTGGGCCAGCTACCTGGCAGCGGCTAACAACGCAGAGCAAGCGAACCAGGATCCAGAACAGCGCTGCCTGGCTTATCCGGACTTGCCCGGTACCGATTGGCTGGCGGGCGCCGCCAAGGCGCGATGTCCGCTGTTGCGTCAGCCGATGCTGTCGCTGGAGCAGATGGAGGCGTTGCTGGATGAACCTGACGGCGCAGCGAAGCTGGACAAGCGCTTCTCCGACTTGCTGGACGCACATTACAAGGATACTTCCCAGCGCGAGCAGATCACTGTTACCTATTGGGTATTCAACGCCGACGAAAAGCCACTGAAGATCGCGAAGCGCTGGCTGCAAGCTGCGCCTGGGAGCGTCTTCGCAAAGACTGCATTGGGCTACGTATACGCACGTCAAGGCTGGAAGGCGCGTGGCACCAGGCTTGTCTCAGAGACCCCGGAAAGCAACCTCCAGAGAATGAACGAGCGCTTCGCTGCAGCAGTGCCGTTGCTGGCGCAGGCGATCGAGACCGAGAAGCGCATGTTGCCGGCTTGCGTGGAGTTGGCATCAATCGGTCGCATGAGTTCGGACAGGCTGCATGAAAGCGCGATGGCGGCCTGCATGAAGGCCGATCCGTTTTCCTATTTCGTGGTGGAGCAGGCCATCACCGCTGCCGAGCCTCGATGGGGCGGCTCGGATGCCGCGATGCGCGCGATGACCGCCTATGCGGCGGCGCACGTGGACAAGAATCCCATGTTGAACGTGTTCCTGGGCTCTGCAGCCGGCGAGCGCGAAGACCTGGGCGATGATTGGAAACTCATATTGCCGGGAGCGGTGGCTGCCACGCTCCAGGCGCCTAACGCGCACTACATATCTCGTGCAGGCCACGCCTATCGGGCGCAGCAGGATAAGTGGGCTGCTGTCGCCTATCTTTCCCAGGCGTTGCGCTTCCGTCCGCGCGATGCTGACGACCTGCGCCTGCGTGCCGGCCTGCTCAACGACCTGGGTTACGACGATTGGGCTTTGCCCGATGCCCGTCTGGCGGTGGCGCTGGAGCCGGAAGACGGAGGGCATGAGTACCAGCTTGGGCGTTCGCTGCTTTTCGTGGAAGGGGAGCTTGCTGCACGACCTCATTTCGAGCGTGCGATGAAGGACCCGGGATCGCGGCAGAGAGCATATGAAATGTGGTGCCAGACCTTCGTCACGACGAAGGACTGGAAGCAGGCGGATAGTTGCAGCGCGGAACTGACAGAGGAGTACCCGGATAATGCAGAAGGCTGGCGCTTGCGGGCATTCGCTTTGAACGCATTGAGAAATCCGATGGTATCCAAGGCAATGCAGGAATTCCTGGATCACCAGGATCTGAAACGCTGGCCGTTCCATAAGGCAACGGCTGAAAAATTCAAGGTAATACTCGAGTCCAGGCCGGATCCAGCACGTGCCAAAAGCCTGTAAGGCGCATTCGTAAAAGATCGAAGGACGTATTCGTGGTGCGGAACCCGCGAAGCTGGCCATCACCTGCAGCGGTTCCGCCCTGCGATCCTAGGCGGGGGCCGCCCATCGCATAATGGCGCGCGGCGGCAGGCCTGCCGCGACTTGTATTGCGCAACCACCTTCCAGGGAATCCCATGACAGAACCCGCAGCGAATGCGTCCGAACCATCCCCCCAGGCGCAGCCCGGGCCGAAGCCGCCGCGGTATCGCCTGTTCGAACTGCTGATCGGCGCCGGCGTGCTGCTGATTTCCGTGGTGTCCGTGTTCGTGGCGTACAGCGCCAACCGCACCCAGGAGCGGATGCTGGCGGCCAGCATCTGGCCTTCGCTGATCTTCGGTACCAGTGACCTCGCCCAGGACGGCAGCCCGCAGCTGTCGATCGACCTGCTCAACCGCGGCGTGGGACCGGCGCGCGTGCGCTGGGCCGAGGTGCTGTACGACGGCAAGCCGGTCTCCGGCCCCTCGGCCTTGCTGGCCGCCTGCTGCGGCGCCAAGGACACGACTCCCGACGCCTCCATCGTCAGCAGCGCCATCCAGCGCCGCGTGATCGGCGCCGACGAATGGATCCAGGCGATGCGCGTGACCCCGTCGTCGACATCGCCGGCGATCTACGAGGCACTGGGCCGGTCGCTGCCGGGCGTGGGCATGCGCCTGTGCTACTGCTCGGTGCTGGACGAGTGCTGGCTGCTGGACAGCAAACGCGACGAGCCCGAGCCGATGCGCGACTGCAAGACAGCACCGGCGGTGCTGTGGGGAAGTGGTGCCTGAAAGCCGCAAGGCGCATCGGTGGCAGACGCGCGCAAGGCGGATTGATTGAAGCAGGGCGGAACCCGCGAAGATCGTGCGACGGGACCCTCGGGATCTCCAGGCAATGGTGCCGGGTGTCGGGGCAAGAGGCAGGTTGCCGAGGCAGGCATTGCGTCGAGGTGACCGGCCCCCGCCTGCCGTCGTAAGGTAGCGCCAGCCCTGGGGAGGGCATGTCGACCACACAGGGGGCGTTGCGATGATCAAGCCATTCGGACAGAACACGGGATCGGCGCTGGCCCAGCCCGACTTCATCAACGTCGCCAGCGACGCCTACGACCGCGGCCAGACCTTGCCGCAGATGCTCATCGCCGCCTGCCAGCGCCATGCCGATCGACCGGCCTTCAGCAACCTGGACCATACGATCAGCTACGGCGACGTCGATCGCCTGAGCAGCGACCTGGCCAGCTACCTGCGCAATGGACTGGGACTGCAGGCCGGCGAGCGCGTCGCGATCATGCTGCCCAACCTGCTGCAGTATCCGGTCGCCGTGCTGGGCACGCTGCGCGCCGACCTGGTCGCGGTGCTGGTCAATCCGCTCTACACCGCCCGCGAATTGCGCCACCAGCTGGCCGATTCGGGCGCGGCAATGCTCATCGTGCTGGACAACTTCGGCTCGGTCGCCGCCGAGGCACTGCAAGGCACTTCCGTGCGCCATGTCATCACCACGCGGGTCGGCGACATGCTGCCGTGGCCGAAGTCGTTGCTGGTGGACACGGTGCTGAAGCACGTCAGGAAGATGATCCCGCCGTTCCACATCGACGGTGCGTTGCGCTGGACCAAAGCCCTCACCGAAGGCAGGCGCCTGCCGCGCGTGCAGGCGCAGGCCAGGGCCAGCGACACCGCGCAACTGCAGTACACCGGCGGCACCACCGGCTTGTCCAAGGGCGCGGTGCTGGCGCACAGCGCGCTGATCGCCAACGTGGCCTCGGCCGAGCAATGCTTCGGCCATTGCCTGGATGCGGCCACCGACCTGGTGATCATCTGCCTGCCGATGTACCACATCGCCGCCTACAGCAACCTCACCTTCAACATGACCCATGGCTTCCACTCGGTGCTGGTCACCAACCCGCGCGACATCCCCGCGCTGGTCGCCACCTTCGCCAAGGTCAGGCCGGCGTTCTTCTCCGGGGTCAACACGCTGTACGACGCGCTGCTGAATTCGGCGGACTTCGCCAAGCTGGATTTCTCCGGCTTGAAGCTGTGCCTGCAGGGCGGCACCGCGCTGCGCCGGGGCACGGCCGAACGCTGGAAAGCGCTGACTGGAATAAACGTGGTCGAAGGCTATGGCTTGTCCGAGACCAGTGCGGCGATCACCTACAACCGCTGGGACGCGCCCAATCCGGTGGGCGCCATCGGCCTGTCGCTGGCGGAAGTGGAAATCACCTTGCGCGACGAACACGGCAACCTTGTCCCCCCGGGCGAACCGGGCGAACTGTGCGCGCGCGGACCGCACATGACCACCGGCTACTGGCAGCAGCCGGAGGAAACCCGGGATGCGTTCTTCGACGGCGGCTGGTTCCGCACCGGCGACATCGCCAGGGCCGACGAGCAGGGCTATTACTTCCTGCTGGACCGGCGCAAGGACATGATCCTGGTCTCGGGTTTCAACGTGTTCCCGAACGAGGTGGAAGACGTGGTGGCCATGCACCCCGGCGTGCTGGAAGCGGCGGTGGTCGGCATGCCGGACGAGAAATGCGGGGAAGCGGTGCGCCTGGTCGTGGTACGCAAGGATCCGGCCCTCAGCGAAGACGACCTGCGCGCGCACTGCCGGCAGAACCTCGCCGGCTACAAGCAGCCCAGGCAGATCGAATTCCGCGACAGCCTGCCCAAGACCGCGGTAGGCAAGATCCTGCGGCGCGAACTGCGCTGAGGCGAAAGTCCTCCTTGCATGCAGCCGTCGGCGGGCGGTGACTTGTCCCCCGAGGGGACTTCCTTCGGGGCGTAGATCCGAGCTTGCCCGGATGCTCTTGATCCTGATTC
>JBOHXX010000141.1:0-8166 GCA_050737675.1 Pseudoxanthomonas sp. | reverse complement strand
GGATCGAACTGATCGAGAAGAACTGGCCGATCGGCAGGCGCTTACTGATGCGTAGCATCCAGAACGCCACCGCGGCGAGGACTACGGCACCTACTATCAAGCCGCCGAGGATCGCACCGGCATTCTGCTCGTTCCACATGGCAATGAAGAACAGAATCGTCTCGAACACCTCACGGTACACCGCGATAAAGGCGAGCGAGAACAGGAACAACGCCGAACGTCGCGTCAGTGCCGCCGACATCTTGTCGTGGAGATACTGTTGCCAGCGTCCGGCCAGGCTCTTCTGGTGCATCCATATGCCCACGCTAAGCAGTACCGCTGCAGCGAACAATGCCGACAGTCCCTCGGTCACTTCGCGATTGGCGCCGCTGATACCGACCAGGTAGGTCGCCACACCCCAAGTGAGGCCGCCGGCCAGCAACGCACCGACCCACCCGGCATGCACGTAGGGCAACACCTCGCGGCGCTCGGCTTTGCGCAGGAACGCGATCATGCCGATCACTATCAAGAGTGCCTCCAGCCCCTCGCGCAGCAGGATGGTGAAGCTACCCAAGAACGCGGCCGTCGCGTCGGTTTCCGATGCATTCAACGCAATTTCGGCGCGATCGAATAAGGCGGTAATTTTCCCCGCTTGGGTGGCCACTTCTGCGGCAGGAGCATGTCGTCCTAATTGGTCGCGGAACTGCGCCATGGCCGTTTCTATCTCGCGCACTAGGGCGCGATCACGAGCGGCCAGGGTTGGCTCCACCGGCTCGACCCCATCGAGGTAGGAAGACAGGGCCAGTGTTTTGGCTTGCACGGCATCACCCGAGGCATAGGCGCTGATGCTGTCGGCCAAGCGTTGTCGGGCGAGTGCGAAGGGGCCTGCGGCAATGCCAGCGGCGGGCTCCGTGACTGCCTGCGGCTTCGAGCGCAAGTACGCGGTGATCGCCTTGGCCTGGGCGTCGCCGACGGTCTTGGCCAATTCGGCCTCGCTAGTGCGCGTGAGTGCTTCGAGCGACGGGATATGCCGGCGTAACTCAGCGTTATCTCGCCAGAGCGCTGCACCCTCCGACTGTGAGTCGGGCGAATACGCCAAGCTGCCGACATAGAACGCCAAGGCCCAGCGGTCTTCGTCCGATAGCGAGGAAAAACTCGTCATCGCCGTGCCCTGGAGGCCCTGCGAGATCACTTCGTACAAGGCAAAAGGACTGCGCCGGGCAGCCCGTTCGGTGTCGGTAAATGCGATCGGCGGTGGGTTCAGGCTCGCCGCCACCGGACCATTGCCCTGCCCGCTCGGCCCGTGACACGCCGCGCATTGCTGTACGTACAACGCCGCCGCCCGAGCCGGCTCGGGTGGTGATGCCGGTATGGCCCCGATGGGGTAATTGGCCAGCAGGTCATCGGCCAACCGGTGGGCCAGCTCCGCGACCGCTTTGGGGTCCTCCTTGGTCTCGACCGCGCTGACCAGTCGATCGGCCTGCGAGACCAACGCTGGCTGTGCGGGCGTCCCGGGCAATGCCGCCAACTGGGTACGGACGGTGGCAGCGAACTCACGCATTTCGGCGTACTCGGCAGGCGAAGTCACCCGACCGTTCTGCACCGCCCCGGCGTAGTCCACTGCGACGTAATCCAGCAATTGCCACGTCTGGCGGGCTGTGGTGTCAGTGGCGGCCCAGGCCGCCGAAACGGCTCCCGCCCATAGCAGACAGCTGATGAGGCTGTAGCGGAAGAAAGCACGCACAAAGATCATGGGATAGCCAAGGCATTTAAAGAGACCCTCCGGACACAATGGCGATCCATCGGTGGTACCGGAATGCCGAGTATCATAAAGTCTGTAGCTACTACAGAGTCAAGCGGAATGCGAATGAAAATCAGTGACGCTGCAGCGGCTAGCGGCTGCCATCTGGAGACCATCCGCTATTACGAGCGCATTGGTCTAATGCCTGCGCCAGCCCGCACCATCGGCCGTTACCGCAATTACAGCGATGCTGACGTCGAGCGCCTACGCTTCGTCGCTCGTGGACGCGGCTTGGGCTTCAGCCTTGAAGAAATCCGTAGCCTGCTACGGTTGGCCCAAGACCCCGTCATGTCGTGTGGCGAAGTCGATCAACTCGCCCGCCAGCATTTGAGCGACATCCGGACGCGCATCGAGGACCTGCAACGCATGGCCGACGAGCTGGAACGCACGGCCAACTCCTGCGGTGGCGGACAGCGCGGCGCATGCACGATCCTCGATACGCTGCGCCAGCCAATCACTTCGTAGACTCGCTGACGGTCAATGGCAACGACACTGCGACTGGCGCTGGCCCAGTTCGATTTCCCGGTTGGCGATGTCGCCAGCAATGCAGCGCGGATCACCGCCTTGATCGCCGAGGCACGCGATATCCACAAGGCAGATTTAGTGGTGTTCCCGGAGCTTGCGGTGAGCGGCTATCCACCCGAGGACCTGCTGCTGCGGCCAAGGTTCCTTGCCGAGTGCGAGGCGGCCCTGCAACGCATCGCCGCCGGCGCCCACGGCATCGTGGCTGTGGTGGGCTGGCCGGAAACGGCGGGCGCCGTGGTGTACAACGCCTGCAGCGTGTTGCGCGATGGCGGCATTGCCGCGACGTACCGCAAGCGTGATCTGCCCAACTACGCGGTGTTCGATGAGCGGCGGTACTTTGTGGTCGATCCCGACGGCGGCCCGTGCGTGTTCGATGTGTGCGGTGTTTCGGTTGGGCTGTTGATTTGCCAAGACCTGTGGGGACTGGAACCGCTCGGCGACACCGCCGCTGCAGGCGCGCAGCTGGTGCTGGTTCCCAATGCGTCACCGTTCGAGCGTGATAAGCACGCCGAAAGAGATGCACTGTTGGCTGAGCGTACGCGCGAGACCGGCGTCGCCTTGGCCTACGTCAATGTCGTGGGCGGTCAGGATGGGATCGTGTTCGACGGCGCTTCGCTGCTCGCCGATGGCAATGGCCATGTGCATCCGGCCGCAATGGCTTTCGATGCGCAGTGGCTGATCGCCGACTATGCTGCGGACACACGCCGGTTCACGCCGGTTTCTTGGCCGATGGAAACCGACGAAAGCCGGGATGGCTTGGCTTGGCGGGCCATCGTCCGTGGCACGCAGGACTATTGCCGCAAGAACGGCTTTGAGAAGGTCTGGATCGGCCTGTCGGGTGGACTCGACTCTGCGGTCGTGCTGGCAATCGCCGCTGATGCACTGGGCGTAGAAAATGTCACTGCGGTGAGAATGCCATCGCGTTATACCGCGGATCTGTCCAATGACCTCGCCGCCGCGCAGTGCCAGGCTCTAGGCGTACGGTTGCTGACGCTACCGATCGAAAAGCCGTTTCAGGGTTTTGTCGATGCGCTTGCCGATGCTTTTTCTGGTACAACCGCCAACGCCACAGAAGAAAACCTGCAGTCACGTACTCGCGGCACACTGCTGATGGCACTGTCCAACAAGTTCGGCGGCCTGTTGCTGACCACCGGAAACAAAAGCGAGTACGCCGTGGGCTACACCACTATCTATGGCGATATGTGTGGCGGCTACGCGCCCATCAAGGATTTGTACAAGACCGAGGTGTATGCGTTGGCGCGCTGGCGCAACGCCATGGCCGGTGAACCCGTGATCCCTTGGGGTGTGATCGAACGACCACCCTCGGCTGAGCTGCGCGAAAATCAAAAAGATCAGGACTCTTTACCGCCCTACGATGTGCTTGATGCGATTTTGTTCCGCTATGTGGATCAGGAACAGTCGCGCGATGAGATTGTGGCCGCCGGCTTCGCTGCGACAACGGTCGACCAAGTGCTACATCTAGTTCGAATCAGTGAATGGAAGCGTCAGCAGGCTGCGCCAGGGCCGAAGGTGTCGCGGCGGGCCTTCGGACGAGAACGGCGATATCCGATCAGTAACCGCTATCTTGAATGATTACGCCTGGAAAGTGCTGGCTAAAGCGGAAGCAAAGTAACCACATAATCTGGAGCCACAAGTCGACCCACGAAGCGGGCTCAGTTTGAATTGAAGGTCTCCGCGGCCTTGACCATTTCCATCATTCACCTACAAGTTCACGGGATTAATTCACGCCACGCCGAGCGAAGAACGCGCCATGCCGAGCGAAGGAACAGCAGCAGTAGCGCCACTGCAATAATCAGATCAGGCCAGCCTGCGTCGAACAACCACACACCTAATGCGGCAGCAAGCACAGCGAAGCCTTCGTACACGTCGTTGCGCGAGCATTCCCAAGCCGATGCCAAGTTGATGTCGCCGCTGCGATAAGGCATCAACAGCTTCAGACAGACCAGGTTCGCGCCGAGATTCAGCAGCGCCGCTACTCCCATGCCATCGAACAAAGGCACCTCGGGATGCAGCAACCGCCACACGATCAGCACACCTACCGCCAGCGCGGCACCCAGGATCAACAACCCCTTGAACAGCGCTACGCGTGCCTTGGCCAAGCCGCTAGCCCCCACCACAGCCAAACTGAGCGCATAGGTCAGCGCATCCCCGAGGTTGTCCAATCCACCCGAAAGAAGTGATGACGAACGGCTATACCAGGCAGCTCCCATCATCATCAGGAAAGTCAGCAGGTTGATGACCAGCACGATCGTCAGCACACGTCGTTGGCGTACCTCCAGAACGCGCACATCGATGGCTTTGCCACAGCATGATTCAGACATGAGATATCTCTGCAACCTCGGCCTAAGTGGAGCGTGGTCCAAACAGGATCACCGCCGCGCCAAGCAGGCTGATACCCGCACCAATGATGTCCCATCTATCGGGCCGGACATTCTCGACCTGCCACAACCAGAAAATAGATGCCACGATGTAGACGCCTCCGTAGGCCGCGTAGGCACGACCGGCGGCATTGGTCTCCACGAGCGTCAACAGCCATGCGAATGCGGCCAGAGAAACAAGCGATGCCGGAAGCAGCCAGGCGGATTTATCTTGTCGCAGCCAAAGCCAGAAGCCGAAGCATCCGGCAATCTCTGCCAGCGCGGCGCCGACGTAGACCAACGCGGTTCTGGTCATTTGATTGTCCTGACAACTGTGGCTTGCGGGCAGCAACCGGTTTGCGGAAGTTGAGCCAACGAAGGCACTCTGCCATCAGAAAGTTCTTCCAGCATCACGCAATCGGCTCCGGATCCGCCTGCACAAGATTGGTCGCAACTGTTCACGAAAGCCGCGACACTGCGTTCAAGCTCCCGTAGTTCTGCCAGCTTCTCCCGAATCTCCGTCAAATGCGAAAACGCGAGATCACGCGCCTCCATGCAGGAACGTTCGCGGTTCTGCACTAAAGAAACCAGTAGCCGCACCTTGTCGATCGGAAAGCCAAAATCGCGGCTGCGGCGGATAAAGGTCAGGCGACGGACATCAGCGTCCCCGTAGATCCGCTGGCTGCCGGATTGGCGAGGCGGTGTCGGCAGCAGGCCGATGTCCTCGTAGTAGCGGATGGTCGGCGTCGTCGTGTTGGTGGCCTTTGCCAGGCGTCCGATCTTCATTTCCGTGGTCATGGGGGCTTGAACTTCAAGTTACTTGAAGGATTAGGGTAGCCGCCATTCCACTGGAAAAGAACCCCATGACCGACAACACCACGCCGGATCCGGCCTGTTCACTGACGGCTCGTGCCTTCCAGGAGCGCGTCGGCTGGATAGCAGCCCTGAATCAGGAGTTCCTCCGACGTTCTCAGCGCCAGGGCAACATCCTGACGCTTACCTACGGTGCGGCGGCACGGTCGCAAGTCGAAGACATGGTGTCGCGAGAGCGAGACTGCTGCGCATTCCTGGAGTTCAAGATCACCAGCGCAGGTGAGGAAGTCGTACTGAGCGTCACCGTACCTACGCACGCCACCGAGAGCGCAGACAAGTTGTTGGCGCCTTTTCTGGGTGACCAGACGTCGGCGGCTGCTACCGAGTGCTGCGGGGCTTGCGATGTGCCTGCTAGTCCGGTGAAAGCCGGACGGATAGCCGGAACGGCAATGGCCACCTCCACCACGGCCGTGGTCGCTTGCGGCGCGTGCTGCGTGCTCCCCTTGGCCTTTCCAGCGGTCGCCGCGACTGCAGCGGGTGGTGCACTGGTCTGGTTGGGTGGCGCACACTTGTGGATGACAGGCTTAGCGGCACTCACCGTGGGAGCGGCGTGGCTCTGGATCTGGCGGCAGTCTGTGAAGCGCAAAGCACGAGCGGCAACCTCCACACTGGTGCTGATGGGGCTGGCAAGCCTCGCGCTGGTTCTGGCGATCGCATGGCCGCGCATAGAGCCTTCGCTGATGGCAGCCTTGTCGAGCTGACGAGCGAACTTAGGACCGGAAATGATGGATGTGATCCTGATCAGCGCTCTGACTTGTCCGCATTGCGGAACGCAGTCGATCGAAACTATGCCCACCGATGCCTGCTGTTTCTTTTCCGAATGCGCAGCGTGCGGGCAAATACTTCATCCCAAGGCAGGAGATTGTTGCGTGTTCTGCTCCTACGGCAGCGTGCCGTGCCCGCCGATTCAACAGAACAAGTCCTGCTGCGGTTAGCTTGGCGGGCTGCAGGAAGAGCGAGCTGGTGTCGCCCCTCCTGCAAGAGGACGACCCTATTTCACCGGAGTGATTTGAGTGATCGTGGCGTCCATGCCTTGCGATTCGAACTCGAATTGCACCTTCTGTCCGGCCTGAACCGACGCGATCTGTTCCGGCGTAGCTTTGAAGCCCATGGTCATCGCTGGCCATTTGAGCGCGTCCACGGGTTCGTGGGCAATCGTGATCTTGCCGGCAGTCGCGTCGACAGCTTCGACCGTGCCAGTCGCCGATGCCTTCGTGGCTGCCGCCGCTTCGGTAGCCACAGCGGGGGGTTCACTGGCCATCGGCGCAGGTTCGGCGGCGGGCATCTTCGCATCTTCAGTGCTGGCTGCGTTGGTGTCGTCGGCATTGCTGGGCGCTTGCGAACAGCCGGCCAGCAGCACGGCGGCGAACAGGAGTGTGTGCATCTTCATGGTGTAGTCCTTTGGATGTGAGTGGGGTTTGACTGCGGAATCGTGCGCGACGGCATTGCAGTCGGTATGCCGTGGCGATTGCGGAAGCGTTGATGGCCGATGAGCAGCCAAGCTCGTTTTGCGGTCATGGTTTTCTTTCCTGATGACGCTTCAAGGCGCGGCCGCGTAGCAACCGGTAAGCGGCCGGAATCACCAGCATGGAAAGCAATGGCGCAGTGACCATGCCGCCGATCATCGGGGCGGCGATGCGCTGCATGACCTCAGAGCCGGCGCCGCTACCGATGAACAAGGGGAACAAGCCGGCCAGGATCACCGCGACCGTCATCGCCTTGGGCCGCACGCGGAGCACCGCACCTTCGCGGATCGCTGCATCCAGCGTGTCGAGGGTTTCCGGCTCGCCCTGGGCCAGGTGACGCTCCCAGGCCTGACGCAGATACAGCAGCATGATCACGCCGAACTCGGCGGCCACGCCAGCCAGGGCGATGAAGCCGATCAGGGTGGCGATGGACACTGCATGTCCGAGCATCCAGATCAGCCACAGGCCGCCAACCAGGGCCAGCGGCAGGCTGAGCATGATTATGGCCGCCTCGCCGAAGCGCCGGAATACCAGGTAGATCAGCAGGAAGATGATGGCCAACGCTGCCGGCACCACCCACGCCAACCGCGCAAGAGCGCGCTCCAGATATTCGTACTGGCCCGACCAGGCGAGCCCATAGCCGGGCGGCAGCTTGACCTTCTCGGCCATGCGTTGCTGCAGATCGGCGACTACCGAGCCCAGGTCACGGCCGGCGACATCGACGAAAACGTAGCCCACCAAGCGTCCGTTCTCGCTCTTGAGCATGGGCGGCCCCGGACTCAGCGATAGCTCCGCGACCTGACTCAAGGTCAGTTGCGCCCCACCGGAGGCGACGATGGGCAACTGCGCCAAGGCGGCCAGCGAATCGCGTTGCATGCGGGGATAACGCACGGTGATCGGATAGCGTT
The DNA here is from genome assembly GCA_050737675.1 of Pseudoxanthomonas sp. GTDB lineage: Bacteria > Pseudomonadota > Gammaproteobacteria > Xanthomonadales > Xanthomonadaceae > Pseudoxanthomonas_A. The sequence continues at coordinate 236 of JBOHXX010000141.1, read as the reverse complement.
CGCGACCTTCGATGGTTTCGCCAATCGGATCGCCACCGACGACGGTTGCGATCAAACGTTGCAGCTCTGCCTGACTCAGTCCGTACCGTGCAGCAACAGCCGGCAGGATTTTGACGTCGACGTAGCGGCCACCAGTGATGCGTTCAGCCAGTGCAGAACTCACCCCCGGCACGGTCTTGGCGACCTGCTCTACCTTATCGCTGATCTGCTCGATGACCTGCGTATCGGGCCCGGAG
>JBOHXX010000140.1:0-8188 GCA_050737675.1 Pseudoxanthomonas sp. | reverse complement strand
GAATCGGGCCGCCTGGGCGGTACCGCCCAGGTCGTGCACTTCCATCTGCACGGTGCGCTGTCCGGGCAGATGGAACGCCGCCACGCGGCGGCCACGTTGTTGGGTCCAGACCAGGAAAACGTAGTCCACCACCTGCCCGTGGCCAGGCGTGGCGATGCGGCACCGGTGGATCCGCGCGGCCGCTGGCTGACCGCCGACGAGGGCGTCGAGACCAGCGCGGAGCTGCCGCCACAGTTCGCGCAGATGTTCCGTCGCCACGCGGCCTTCAATGCCGATGCGCACAAGTACGCCGCGCAGATCGCGGCCCGGCAGCAGGACTCGGCCGCCGCCGCGCAATGCCCGGTATGGCATACCTTCGACGCCGCCGATTGGCTGGCGCGCACTTATCAGCGACGTGTTTCGCGCGTGCTGGTGACCACCTATGCGCTGGTCGCGCTGATGGGTTTCACTTTCTTCACCTACACCCATGTGGCAAGCCAGGATGTGGTGATCTACGGATTCCTGCTGCTGTTCCTGGTCGGCATGGCAGTGACCGGCTTGGCCAGCCGTCGCGAGTGGCAACGCAAGTACCTGGATTACCGCACCCTGGCCGAGGGCCTGCGGGTGCAATCGTATTGGCGCCGGGCGGGCATCGTGGTCCCGGGGACCTCGGCCTTCGCCCACGACAATTTCTTGCAGAAGCAGGATGTCGAACTGGGCTGGATCCGCAACGTGATGCGCGGCGCAAGCCTGGACGGCATGCTGGTGCCGACCGCCGCGGATGCGGAACAGGTGGAGACCGTGATCGGCGAATGGATCGGCACGCCGCGTTCCGGCGGGCAGCTCAGCTATTACTCCGGTTCGGCGCTGCGACGGACGCGCCTGCATCGCCGCGCAGAGTTGCTGGGGTTGGTCTGCGTGGTGCTGGGAGTCGGCATCAGCGTGCTGCTGGCGATATTCGCGCGCCAGTTCGATGCACACCTCAAGCACAACCTGGTCTCGGTGATGGGCTTCCTGTCGGTGGCCGCCGCGGTGCACGAGGCGTACATGCACAAGAAGGCCGACAAGGAACTGATCCGGCAATACCAGTTCATGCAGCGCATCTTCGGCGCGGCGCAGCGATTACTGGACGGTGGCGTAGAGGTGGAAGAAAAGCGGCGGATCCTGCAGGCGCTGGGCGAGGCGGCGCTCACCGAGCACGCCGAATGGACGCTGATGCACCGCGAGCGGCCGTTGCCGCATTCGCGGATCTGAGGGCTCGCGACTGGAGGCGGATTCCGCGAATCGCGATGCCTTGCCTGTCTAGGAGCGGCGCAAGCCGCGAAGGCGATTCTGCTGAAATCAAGATGTATCAGGTGTCGTTGGGCTTCCTTCGTGGCTCACGCCGCTCCTACGGATCGCGCCCGTACATGATCAGCAATTGCAGGTCTTCGTCACCGACCTGGCGGATCGAATGGGTGCTGCCGGGGCGGGTGAGCATGGCGTTGCCGGCGTGCACTTCATGGGTCTTGCCGTCCAGGGTGTAGATGCCGCGGCCGGCGAGCACGTAATAGATCTCGTCCTTGTCGTGCTGGTGCAGGCCGGTGCTGGCGCCACGATGCAGCACGCGCTTGCGGAATACGAAGGGCATGTCCGGTGCTTCGGCGAAGAACGGATAGGCCGTGGTTTCGCCGGTGCCGCCATGCGGGCCGGGCTGGATCACCGCTAGCTCGCGTTCGTCGATCACCGACGAAGGATGCGCCTGGGCCTTGAGGTCGGCCAGCGCGGTGGAACGCGCGCCGCAATCGGTATCGCGAACCACATGCGCCTTCAACGACGGATCGAGCTTGATCCAGCCAGCCACCACCAGGCAGGCGACCGCGGTTGCGCCGCTGGTCTGGAAGTGGGTGTCGTCGGCCTGGTCCTGTTCCGGCACGTGCATGTAGAAGGCCTTCGATGGCCCGTCGCCCAGCGCACGTAGCCAGTCCATGCTGCTGGCGGTGAGGTCGATCAGGCCGACCTGCTCGCGCGCGGCCAGGTCGCGCACCGCCTGCGCATACAGGCCGTGCGTATCCAGCAACTGGGTCTTGTCGAATTTGCGTCGCGCCACCGGAGTTATAAGGATCGGCGTGGCCCCGCGTTCGCGCGCCAGCGCGACATAGCGCAGCAGCCACTGCGGGAAATCGTGCAGCGGTTCGTTGTAGCGGGTCGGGTCCTCGATCTTCTCGTCGTTGTGGCCGAACTGGACCAGCAATACGTCGCCCTTGCGCAGGTCCCTGGCGATGCCGTCCAGCCAGCCCTGTTCGATGAAGCTGCGCGAGCTGCGTCCGCTCTGCGCGTGGTTGCGCACTTCCCAACTGCTGTCGAGGAAGCCCGGCAGCACCTGGCCCCAGCCGGTGCGCGGGGCGCGTTCCGGGCCATAGGCGCTGGCGGTGGAATCGCCGGCGATGAACACGCGATGCGCGGGTTCGGCGGCGGACGCCGACCACGCCAGCATGAACAAGGTCAGCAGGAAAATTCGCTTCAGCATGTCATTGCGCCTATGCCATTGCAGGATTCCAACACCGCTCGACCGTAGGAGCGTCCATGGGCGCGAGCTCTTCGATCCGATCGCGAGAAGATCAAGAGCTCGCGCCCATGGACGCTCCTACGACGGCTCTATCGCGCCAGCCAGCCGCCATCCACCGGCAGGACCGCGCCATGCACGTAGTCGGAAGCCGCGGACGACAGGAACACCGCCGCGCCGCCCAGGTCCGAGGGCTTGCCCCAGTGGCCGGCGGGGATGCGTTCCAGGATCGACTGGTTGCGCGCCTCGTCGTTGCGCAGCGCCTCGGTGTTGTTGGTGGCGAAATAACCGGGCGCGATCGCGTTGACGTTGATGCCCTTGGCCGCCCATTCGTTGGCCAGCAGGCGGGTGATGCCGAGCACGCCGGACTTGCTGGCGGTGTAGGAAGGCACGCGGATGCCGCCCTGGAAGGAGAGCATCGAGGCGATGTTGATGATCTTGCCGCCGCGGTCGTTGGCGACCCACCAACGCGCAACCGCCTGGGCCAGGAAGAACACCGATTTCAGGTTCACGTCCATCACCGCGTCCCAGTCTTCCTCGCTGAAATCGAGCGAGTCGTTGCGGCGGATGGTGCCGGCGTTGTTGACCAGGATGTCGATGGCGCCGAATTCGGCGATCGCGCGCCGCACGATGTCGGCGACCGGGGCGATGCTGTCCAGGGTCGCCTCCACCCACAGCAGGCGACGGCCTGCGGCATGCACCGCGGTTTCGGTGTCGGTCGGCGCGCTGCGGCCCACGGCCACGATGTCGGCGCCGGCTTGCGCCAGCGCGACGGCGATGCCCTGGCCCAGGCCGGTGTTGGCGCCGGTGACCAGCGCGACGCGACCGCTCAGATCGAAGGGATTGGCCATGTCCGCGTTCACTTCAGCTGGCAGATGTCGAGGACGTTCATGTCGGTGTAGTCCAGGTTCTCGCCGCCCATCGCCCAGATGAAGCAGTAGTTGCTGGTGCCCGAGCCCATGTGGATCGACCACGGCGGCGACACCACCGCTTCGCCGTCGGCGACCACGATGTGGCGTTGCGCGTCGGGTTCGCCCATGAAGTGGTAGATGCGGTCGTTGTCGCCGAGGTCGAAGTAGAAATAGACCTCGCTGCGGCGGTCGTGCAGGTGCGGGGGCATGGTGTTCCAGACACTGCCGGTCTTGAGTACGGTCAGGCCCAGCAGCAACTGCGAGGATTGGCAGGTGGCCGGCACGATGTACTGGTAGATGGTGCGTTCGTTGCTGGTCTCCAGCGAACCGCGTTCCAGCGCCACCGCATCCTTGATCGCCAGGGCCTTGGTCTCGAAGCGCGCATGCGCCGGCGTGGAAGTCAGGTAGTAGCGGGCCGGGTTGGCGGCGTCGTCGGATTCGAACGAGACCTCGGCGCTGCCCATCGCCACGTACAGGCCGTCCTTCGGTCCCAGCACGTAGGTAGTGCCGTCGACGCTGACCTTGCCGGCGCCGGCGCCGACATTGATCACGCCCAGTTCGCGGCGTTCCAGGAACGGATGGCCGGCGGCCGAGGCGGGCTCGGTCTGCTTCGGCAGTTGCACGGGCCCGGACACCGGAGCGGCACCGCCGATCACGAAGCGTTCGTTGTGCGAATAGTTGAGCTGCACGGTGTCGGCCACGAACAGGCCGCCGATCAGGTAGCGGTCGCGCAATTGGTCGTTGCTGGCGCCGGCCATCATGTCGGGGTGGGTGGCGTGGTAGGTCTTGCAGTACATGGCAGGCTCCGTGCAGGAATCGGCGGGGGACAAGTCCAGCGGGGACAACTCCAGTCAGAACCAGTCGCTCCGCCAGGTGCTGGAAGCAGGCAGTCTAGCCGTTGCGGTAACCGGTGTCATTTCGCGCTGCGGCAGAGGCTGTAGGAGCGCCCATGGGTGCGAGCTCTTCGGTGGGTGATCCGTTTCGCGGCTCACGCCGCTCCCACAGGAGCTCGCGCACCCATGGGGCGCTCCGACGATTCAGCCCGGCGGCTGGCAGGAATCGCGGATCACCAGGTGCGGACGCACGCTGGCCGCGGAAACGATCACGGCGGAAGGGTCGGGCTGGACCAGCATCGAGGCGGCCATGCGCCCGGTATCGCGGGTGGGGCGGCGCACGCTGGTCAACGAGGGCCACAGGCGCGAAGCCAGCGAGCTGTCGTCGAAGCCGACCACCGACAATTGCTGCGGGATGCTGATCCCCGAACGCAGCGCGACCTTGTACACGCCGGCGGCCATTTCGTCGTTGCCGGTGAAGATGGCGGTGGGGCGCTGCCTGCCGGCCAGGAGTTTTTCCGCGGCGGCGACGCCCGATTCGAAGGTGTAGCCGGCTTCGATGATGCGCGACTTCGGTGGTTCCACGCCGTGGCGTCCGAGCGCTTCGACGAAACCGGAAGTGCGTTCCAGCGCCGAACGGTAGTTGTTGGGGCCGGTGATCAGGGCGATGTCGCGATGGCCGAGCATGTGCAGGTAATCGGCCGCTTCGGCGGCGCCGTCGCGGTCGTGGGTCACGACCATGCGCGACATGTCGTCCATCGCCACCGGGGCGATGCGCACGTAGCGGCAACCTATTTCCAGCAGCGTGTCGGCCAGGGCCTGGTCCTCGGAGACGCGCGGCACCAGCATCACCCCGTGCAGCTTCTGCTGCTGGACGAAGCGGCGCACGCCGTCGATGTAGTTGGGATTGCGGCTGTCGCAGGGATGCACGACCAGCTCGAAACCCGAATCGCGCATCGCATCCAGCGCCCCGTACTGCATGTTGACGATGTATTGCGCGGTCGGGTTGTCGTAGACCATGCCGATCAGGAACGACTTGCGGAAGGCCAGGCCGCGCGCCATCGGATCCGGCGAGTAGCCGACCTGGCGCATCAGCGCTTCCACTTTCTCGCGCGTGTCCTTACGCACCAGCGGCGAGTGGTTGATGATCCGCGACACGGTCTTCTTGGAAACCCCGGATAGTCGCGCGATGTCGTTGATCGTCGATGCCTTGCCCGGGGCGGAGGGCGGAACGGGCGTTTCGGGCTTCTTGCGCGCGGGCATGGACGTCAGTGTCTGGGTGGGTGGGATCGAATGGATTCTAGCTTGCGCATCGCCGGTCCAGCGCGCCGCGCGGCCAGGTCGCGTTTTCGGCGCGCCGGGGCAGGCGTCAAGCCCGGAGCAGCGCGGGCAGCCACAGCGACAGTTGCGGGAAGAACGCGACCAGCAGCAGTACCGCCAGCCCGGCCAGCCAGAACGGCCAGATGCTCTTCATGCTTTCGGCCACGGTGATCTTGCCGATGGCGGTGCCGATGAACAGCACCGATCCCACCGGCGGGGTGACCAGGCCGATGCCACCGGTCAGGACCAGGATCAGGCCGAACTGGATCGGGTCGATGCCATAGGCCTTGGCCACCGGCAGGAAGATCGGCGTGCAGATCAGGATCATCGGCGCCAGGTCCATGAAGGTGCCCAGCAGCAGCAGGACCACGATGATCAGCAACAGGACCATGTACTTGTTGTCGGCGATCGACTGCAACGCCTGCACCGCGGCGGTGGGGACTTCCAGGTAGGCCAGCAGCCAGCCGAACGCGGCCGCGGTGGCGATCACGAACAGGATCACGCCGGTGGTCCGCGCCGCATGGGTGACCGTGGCGAAGAATTCGCGCAGGCCCAGTTGCCGGTACAGCGCGCTGGTCACCAGCAACGCATAGACCACGGCGATGGCCGCGCTCTCCACCGCGGTGAAGACGCCGGCGCGGATGCCGATGAAGATCAACGCCACCAGGCCCAGGCCGGGCAACGCGGACACCGTCCGCAGCATCACCACGCGCAGGCCGGGGAAGGGCTCCACGCCGTAGCCGCGACGGCGCGCCACGACCCAGCCGGTGAACATCAGCACCACGGTCATCAGCAGCGCCGGGACGATGCCCGCGGCGAACAGGTCGGCGATGGACAGGCCACCGCCGGCCGCGGCGGAATACAGGATCAGGTTGTGCGAAGGCGGCACCAGCAGCGCCACCAGCGCCGCGGTGATGCTGACGTTGACGGCGAAGTCGCGGTCGTAACCGCGCTTGATCATCTGCGGGATCATGGTTCCGCCGATCGCCGAGACATCGGCGATGGCCGAACCGGACACGCCGCCGAAGAACAGCGAGGACAGGATGCTGACCTGGCCCAGGCCGCCGCGCAGGCGCCCGACCAGCGACGAGGCCAGGCTGATCAGGCGTTCGGATATACCGCCACGCATCATGATCTCGCCGGCGAAGATGAAAAGCGGGATCGCGATCAGCGCGGCCGAACCGCTGCCGGCCGAGATCTGCTGGGCCAGCACGATGGCGGGCAAGTCCAGGTACCACAGCGTCGCCAATGAGGCGGCGGCCAGCGCATAGGCGACCGGCACGCCGATCAGCAGGAGCACGGCGAACAACGAGAACAGGATGGCGATACCCATGGGTCAGCGGGTTCCTTCGATCGTGGGGTCGGTGCCGGCCAGCGCGTCGAACAGTTGCTCGAGCGCGAACACCACCATCAGCAGGCCTCCGATCGAAAGCGGCAGGTAGTTGATGCTTTGCGGGAGGTCGGCGCCGGCAGTCGGTATGTCCCATCCATCCAGCAGCAATATCCAGCCCCAGTACGCCAGGGTCGCGCCTATCGCCACGATCACCACGGCCGGAATCAACTGCAACAGGCGCTGCAGGGTTGGGCCTGCCGCATCGGCGAAAAGATGGAAGCTGAAATGACGCCGGGTATGCACGCCGGCGGCGGCGCCCAGGCTCATCGCGGTGCTCAGCAGCAGCACGGTGACCGGTTCGGTCCAGCTCGGCGAATCGTTGAACACGTAGCGGGCGATCACCTGCCAGCCCTGCACGATGACCAGGCCGACCAACGCGGTGGCGGCGATGCCGATGGCGATGCCGGAAAGCAGGCCGATGGCGCGTCGCGGGATGCTGCGGGAAGAGGAATTTGGCAGGGCTTCGGACATCGCGGGGCGCTCAGGCGAGGTCGCGGATGCGACGGTAGAGGGAATCGAGGTCGGGGTGGCGCAGGTATTCATCCAGCAACGGCTGCGCCGCGCGCCGGAACGCGGCCATGTCGACGGCGTTGAAGTGCACGCCGTGGGCGAGGATCGCCTTGCGCGCCGCGTTCTCCGATTCGTCCCAGAGTTCGCGCATCACCTTGACCGACTGGCGCGCCGTGTCGATCAGCAAGCGGCGGTCGCCGGGCGCCATCGCCTCCAGGCTGCGGCGCGACACCAGCAGCACGTCGGGGGCGTAGGAATGCTCGCTCTGCGACCAGTATTTCGCCGCTTCGAAATGGCGGCTGGAATGGAAGCTGCGCAGGTTGTTCTCGGCGCCGTCGATCATGTGCGTCTCCATGCCCGAGAACACCTCGCCCAGCGACAGCGGCGTGGGATTGGCGCCGAACAGCCGCAGCATCTCGATGAAGATGTCGGAAGCCGGCACGCGGATCTTCATGCCGTGCAGGTCGGCCGGCTCGAAGATCGGCCGGCGCGCGTTGTAGAAGCAGCGCGCGCCGGAATCGTAGATCGCCAGTCCGACCAGTTCGCGGCTTTCGAAGCTGCGCAGCACCGCATCGCCCACGCCTTCGTCCATGGCCCGGCGCATGTGCGCGACCGAATCGAAGACGTAGGGCAGGCACAGGGCCTGGGTCAGCGGGAAGGCATTGTTCAGTGCGCCCGCATACACACGGGTCATGTC
>JBOHXX010000139.1:0-8194 GCA_050737675.1 Pseudoxanthomonas sp. | reverse complement strand
ATCGCGAGAAGATCAAAAGCTCGCGCCCATGGGGCGCTCCTACGAGGATTCGGCGCTCCGTGTTTACAACCAGACGGCGTTCCAGAACGGATACTCGCCGATCCGCGCGACCAGGCCTGCACGCATTGGATTGGCGACGATATAACGAGCTGTCGCCAACAAGTCGCGCTCATCGCGCAGTGCATGCTCATGAAAAGCCCTGCCCCACAAATGGCCTTGGCGGCCGAGTGCCTGATTGACGGTTCGTGCAGTAGCGCACTTCAATTGGGTCACCACAGCTGACAAGGAATCCTGCTCGCCAAGCTGCAGCAACCAATGCGCATGATCCGGCATGAGCACCCAAGCCAGCATTACCGTCCCCTTCAAGCAACGCTCGTCGTGGTGGCAACGCGCGGCCACGCAGGCCGCATCGAAATCAAGGAAAACGGGTTCCCGATCCTTGGTCGCGACCGTCACGTGGTAGATCTGTTGCGCCATGGAAGTTCGCGAACGCCGCAGGGCGGCGTGTCCGTTTCCGTAAGGAATCTTTGTAGCCATGGCGGGAGAATCCCGCGGAACCAGCGCGCATGCCATCGGCAAGCACCGCAATGAATCGTAGGAACCCCCCGTAGGAGCGCCCCATGGGCGCGAGCTCTTCGACACGATCGCGAGAAGATCAAAAGCTCGCACCCATGGGGCACTCCTACGTGATGGACCTTCGCGACCTGGACGAAGAGCTCGCGCCCATGGGGCGCTCCTACGACGTGCGGGTTTCCCGCAACGGTGACGGCCACAGGCTGCGGATGGCGGCAATGCCCTGGGCACCGTGTTGGCGTGCTTCGTCGAGATGCGCGGGGCTGAGGCCACCGATGGCATAGATCGGCAGGGATACCGATTCGCGCAGCCGGGCGAAGCCTTCCCAGCCCAACACCTCGCCACCGGCATGGCTGGCGGTGGCCAGCACGCTGCCGACCACGGCGAAGTCGCAGTCCAGCGCCTCGGCCATGCGCAACTCATCGGCATCGTGGCAGGACGCGGCGACCGCAACGCCGGCAACCAGGGGACGCGCGGAAAGTCCGGGCAATTGCGCGGCGCGCAGGTGCACGCCGACCCCCAGTTCGCGGGCCAGTCCGATATCGCCGTTGATCAGTACTTCGGCGCCGGTCTTGTGGCAAAGCGCCACTGCAGCGATCACCAGCTGTCGCCAGCGCGGCTGCGCCTGGAGGTCGGGCGCGCGCAACTGCACGCGACTGATGCCGCCTGACTTCAGCGCCTGCGCCAGGCCCGCCAGCCAGGCCGCGTCGTCGGCGCCCGGTTCCGGCGTCACCAGATAATGGGCGGGCTGGCGCAGCGCGGCGACCACCGGGCGATCGGCGGGCGGCATGGGATAGCGCGAAAGTTTCTCCGGCACTACCCAGGCCAGGGCCTGCCCTTCGATGCCGCGCGGCGTGCCCTGCCACGCAACCACGTGGCGCACGTCCAGGCGCAGCCGCTTGTCCGGGTATTGCTGGGGTACGTTGATCAGCGGCGGGCCGACCTTGACGGTGATCCCGAGTTCTTCCTGCAACTCGCGGACCAGCGCGTCTTCCGGCGATTCGCCCGGCTCGCGCTTGCCGCCCGGGAATTCCCACAACCCGGCCAGGTCACGGCCGTCGGTACGGCGCGCCAGCAGGATGCGCCCGCGCACATCGGTGATGGCCGCGGCGACGACGTGGATGGAACGCAGGGAATCAGGCATGCCCGAAGCTTGCCGGGAATCGTGCGTTGAACGCAAATGAAAAGGGCGCCTTGCGGCGCCCTTTTTTGTTTCGTCAACTCAACTGCCCGTGGCAGTGCTTGAACTTCTTGCCGCTGCCGCAGGGACAGGGATCGTTGCGGCCGACCTTGGGGCCGTCGCGGGTGACCGGCGAGAAACCGAGCTGCGCGGCTTCGACATCGGCCGCTTCCTCGTCGGCGCTGTAACCGCCGGCTTCCTGGTGCTGGAATTGCAGCTGCTGTTCGCGGGCCGCGGCCAGGCGTCGTTCCTCGGCTTCCAGCGCCGCCACTTCCTCTTCGCTGCGGATGCGCACGCGGGCCAGGATGGTCACCACTGCGCGCTTGACCTTTTCCAGCATGTCCGAGAACAGCTCGAAGGCTTCCTTCTTGTATTCCTGCTTCGGCTGCTTCTGCGCATAGCCACGCAGGTGGATGCCCTGGCGCAGGTAATCCATGCTGGCCAGGTGCTCCTTCCAGCTCTTGTCGAGCACGGTGAGCATGATGTGCTTCTCCAGCGAGCGCATGGTTTCCGCGCCCAGCTGCGCTTCCTTCTCGTCGAAGTGCGCGGCCATGGCTTCCTGCACGCGGCGGCTGATGGCCTCGGCGTCCAGCTCCTCGGTTTCCGCGGGCCAGCGGGTGACTGGCAGCGGCAGGCCGGATTCCACCGCCAGCTCCTGCTCCAGTCCCTGCAGGTCCCACTGCTCGTCCACCGAGTTCGGCGGCACGAAGCGCGCGACCAGGTCCTCGACCACGTCGCCGCGGATGCCGTCGATGTTGTCCTTGACCGATTCGGCGTCCAGCAGCTCGTCGCGCTGGCTGTAGATCACCTTGCGCTGGTCGTTGTTGACGTCGTCGAAGTCGAGCAGGTTCTTGCGGATGTCGAAGTTGTGCGCCTCGACCTTGCGCTGCGCCTTCTCGATCTGGCGGCTGACCAGCCTGTCTTCGATGACGTCGTCTTCCTTCATGCCGATCAGCTTCATCGCCTTCTGCACCCAGTCGCTGGCGAAGATGCGCATCAGGTTGTCTTCGAGCGACAGGTAGAAGCGCGAGGAACCCGGGTCGCCCTGGCGACCGGAACGGCCACGCAGCTGGTTGTCGATGCGGCGCGATTCGTGGCGTTCGGTGCCGACGATGTGCAGGCCGCCGGCGGCCTTGACCTGGTCGTGGCGCTGCTGCCAGTCGGCCTTGACCTTGGCGCGGTCGGCGTCGGTGGCGTCTTCCGGCAGGTGCTCCAGCGCCGCTTCCAGCGAACCGCCGAGCACGATGTCGGTGCCGCGGCCGGCCATGTTGGTGGCGATGGTGATCGCCCCGGGCATGCCGGCGTTGGCGACGATCTGCGCCTCGCGCTCGTGCTGCTTGGCGTTGAGCACTTCGTGCGCGACCCCGGCCTTGCGCAGGTGTTCGGACAGCAGCTCGGAGGTCTCGATGGAGGTGGTGCCGACCAGCGCCGGCTGGCCGCGCGCGTAGCAGTCCTGGATGTCGGCCAGCACCGCGTTGAACTTGCCGGTGCGGTTGAGGAACACCTGGTCGGACGAATCCTTGCGCACGGTCGGGCGGTTGGTCGGGATGACGATCACTTCCAGTCCGTAGATGCTCTGGAATTCGAAGGCTTCGGTGTCGGCCGTGCCGGTCATGCCGGACAGCTTCTTGTACATGCGGAACAGGTTCTGGAAGGTGATGCTGGCCAGGGTCTGGTTCTCGCGCTGGACCGGTACGCCTTCCTTCGCTTCCACCGCCTGGTGCAGGCCGTCGGACCAGCGGCGCCCGGTGAGGGTGCGGCCGGTGAATTCGTCGACGATGATCACTTCGCCATCGCGGACGATGTAATCGACGTCGCGCTGGTAGATGGCGTGGCCGCGCAGGGCGGCGTTGAGGTGGTGGACCACGCTGAGGTTGTTGGCGCCGTAGAGCGTGTCTTCCTCGTCCTTGAGGATGCCGGCCTCACGCAGCAATTCCTCGGCGTGCTGCATGCCGCCTTCGGACAGGTGCACCTGCTTGCCCTTCTCGTCGACCCAGTAGTCGCCGTCGCCTTCCTCGGTTTCCTGCTTGACCAGCTTGGGCACGATCCGGTTGACGCGGATATAGAGTTCCGGCGATTCGTCGGCCGGGCCGGAGATGATCAGCGGGGTGCGCGCCTCGTCGATCAGGATCGAGTCGACTTCGTCGACGATGGCGTAATGCAGGCCGCGCTGGTAGCGGTCCTCGCGCGACATCGCCATGTTGTCGCGCAGGTAGTCGAAGCCGAATTCGTTGTTGGTGCCGTAGGTGATGTCGGCGGCATAGGCTTCGCGCTTGTCGCTGTGCGGCATGCCCGGGTAGACCACGCCGACGCTCATGCCCAGCCAGCCGTACAACTTGCCCATCCACGCGGCGTCGCGGCGCGCCAGGTAGTCGTTGACCGTGACCACGTGCACGCCCTTGCCTTCCAGCGCGTTGAGGTACACCGGCAGGGTCGCGACCAGGGTCTTGCCTTCGCCGGTGCGCATCTCGGCGATCTTGCCCAGGTGCAGGACCATGCCGCCGATCAGCTGCACGTCGTAGTGGCGCATGCCGAGCACGCGGCGCGAGGCTTCGCGGCACACGGCGAAGGCTTCGGGCAGGATCTTGTCCAGCGCTTCGCCGTCGGCGATGCGCTTCTGCATCTCGGGGGTCTTGGCCTTCAGCGCTTCGTCGGAGAGCTTTTCAAGCTCCGGTTCCAGCGCGTTGATCTTGGTGACGCTGCGCTGGAGCTGCTTGAGCAGGCGTTCGTTGCGACTACCAAAGACACGGGTGAGCAGACTGTTGATCATGTAGGGAACCGGATTAGGAAGGAGCATGGGGCGCGGCCGGCGGCCTGGTGCCCGCTTCCGCCGCCCAAAACGAAACAGGGCGCAATGCGCCCTGTTGGCAACACACCATTGTAGCTTGGGGCGGGTCCCAAGGAATCAAGGCTGCACCCTTGTAGGAGCGGGCCCTGCCCGCTCCTACAAATCAGGCTCAGCCGCGCTTGATCTTGCCGACCGGGGTCGGACCCTCGCCCAGGAACTTGCGCGGGTTGACCACGTTGCCGTTTTCCCAGACTTCGAAATGCACGTGCGCGCCGGTGGAACGGCCGGTCGAGCCGGCCTTGGCGATCTCCTGGCCCACGCGCACCAGGTCGCCTACGCGTACGACCAGGCGCGAGTTGTGCGCATAGCGGGTGACGTAGCCATTGCCATGGTCCACGTCGACCACGTTGCCGTAGCCGCTCTTGACCCCGGCGAAGCTGACCACGCCATCGGCCACGGTCAGCACCGGATCGCCGACGCTGGCCTTGAAATCGATGCCCTTGTGGAACGCACCGCCGCCGCCGAACGGATCGGCGCGGCCGCCGAAGCCGGAGGTGATGTAGCTGTTGCCGATCGGCATGCGCGACGGGGTCGCGTTCTTGTCCAGCTCGCGGTTGAACAGCAGCGCCTCGAGCACCGACAGCTGCTTGCCGGAAGCGGCGAACTGGCGTTCCAGCTGGGTCACGCCCGCATTCAACGCCTGCGGCTCCATGTCGTAGGCCTTGTCGTTGCCGCCTACGCCGACCGGTTCGTCGAAGTCGAATTCGCCGTCCTGCAGCTGGCCGACCCGGGTCAGGCGTTCGCCCAGCGCGTTGAGGCGGTTGGCCTGGGCCTGCAGCTCGCCCAGGCGCGCGGCCATGGCGTTGACTTCCTGCTGGGCGCCGCGGCGCACCTGGTCCAGTTGCGCCTGCTGGAGTTCGGCCTTGGCCTGGAGCAGCGAGACCTGGGCCATGCCGGCGGCGCTACGGCCACCTGCACCCAGGAGCAGGCCGGTGAAGAGGAGAATGCCCACGCTGGCGAGCGGACGTGAATAAATGAATCCACGTACCTTGCCGGAGGCCTTGGTTCGCGCATGCGCCAACCGGGTGCGTGAATTGTTTACGATGGTTTGGAAAGTCATGGATACCGATGTCTGATTCGAAGTCCCAACCGCGTCGTGCTTCATCGCCACAGCCCGCCTTGCAGGCTGCTATGTCCGATGCCGCCACCAACCCGGTGCGCCATGCCTTGTGGCTCGACGCAATGGAACAGTTGCTTCGCCCCTGTCTGCCGCCTGCCCTTGCGCCCCACTGCAAGCTGGGGAACGTGACCGGCGGGAAACTCGTTTTTATCGTCGATTCCCCGGTGTGGCACGCCAAATTGCGACTTGCCGCACCCGAGCTGATCAACTTGGCCCGATCCGTCGGGTTTGCAGCCACCGAGGTGGTTGCGAAGACTACGACTGCGCCTTTCCAGCGGCCCTCACCGGCCGGACTTGCGGTCAAACCCATGTCGGAAGCTTCGCGCAATGCGCTCAAAGCCGCCTTGGCATCCCTGGACGATCCCGCATCCGAGGGATCCACAGGAGGCAACAAGCCTCTTCCTGAACACCGGGGCGGCCGGGCCAAACGTTAAGTTCGGCGCGCACAGGCCGAAGCATGGTACCCACGAAAGGCAATGCGTTCGTTAGCCGGAAGTTAAATTATTGTAAATTCAGGGACTTGGGGCAGTCCGGGTTCACAGTTCGGACCTTGGCGAAGGTCCGGAGGCAGCGGTGCCGCTCAGACGGCCAGCACGGGGCTGGCGTAAACCACCGGGGCGGGGCCAGTGGACTCGAAGGTCACTTCTTCCCAGGCCGAACGGTCGGCCATCAACGCCCGCACCAGCTTGTTGTTGAGCGCATGGCCCGACTTGAAACCTTCATAGGCACCAAGGATCGGATGCCCGGCCAGGTACAGGTCGCCAATCGCGTCTAGGATCTTGTGGCGCACGAATTCGTCGGTGTAACGCAGGCCGTCGTCGTTGAGCACGCGGAATTCGTCCAGCACGATCGCGTTGTCCATCGAGCCGCCCAGGCCCAGGTTGCGCTCGCGCATGTATTCCAGGTCGCGCATGAAACCGAAGGTGCGCGCCCGCGCGACTTCCTTGGTGTAGGCGGCGGTGGAGAATTCGATTTCGGCCCGCGACTGCGAGGCCGGGATCATGGGATGGTCGAACTGCACGGTGAAGCCGACCTTGAAGCCGTCGTGGGGCACGAAGCTGGCGACCTTGTCGCCGTCGCGTACTTCCACCGGATGCCTGATGCGGATGAAGCGCTTGGCCGCGGCCTGTTCGACCACGCCGGCGGATTGCAGCAGGAACACGAACGGACCGGCCGAACCATCCATGATCGGCAGCTCGGCCGAGGACAGTTCCACGTAGGCGTTGTCGACACCCAGGCCGGCCATTGCCGACATCAGGTGCTCGACGGTCATGACCTTGGCGCCGTCGCGGCTCAGGCCGGTACACAGGGTGGTTTCGCTGACCAGCTCGGCGTTGGCCGGGATTTCCACCACCGGGTCCAGGTCGATGCGGCGGAACACGATGCCGCTGTCCACCGGTGCCGGACGCAAGGTCATGTAGACCTTTTCCCCGCTATGCAGACCCACGCCGGTGGCGCGGATCACATTCTTGAGGGTGCGCTGCTGGGTCATTCGGCTGGGAAGCTGGGGGCGTTGGGCGAACAGTTGGCGAGGTTAGCACGCAGGTGCCTGAATCTTAACGGAAGAATCGGTCTGTCTCATGCCTGAAACAATGGCATGGGTGTGTTGGGCGGGATAAAAACCTGCCGGGCCGAACAGGCCCGGCAGCAAGGGGACAGGACAGTCTTTCTTCGCGGAGGTTGGCGCCTTCCGCGATTACCTCATTACTTCCGCCGCCCTCCTCGCGAAGAGCGGCAGCCGGGGTCAATCCGCCTGGCGGCGCAGGAACGCCGGGATGTCCAGGTAATCGCCCGGCAGGTCGGCCACGGCTGGCGTCGAGGACGGGGCCGGGGACGACTCCGCGTTGCCGCGGCGAAGACCCATGCCCATGCCCAATCCGCCGACCGCAGTGGCGACCGCGTCAGTGGCATTGGCGTCGTACAGCGGCATGCCGGTGGTGGCGTCTCGGACCAGCTTGATCGGCGCACGCATCGGTTCGCGCATGCCCCCGGCAAGATCGCTGCCACGGCCGACCGGCTGGCGTGCAACCACGCGATTGAGGCCGGTGGCGACCACGGTCACGCGCACTTCGTCCTGCATGTCCGGATCCAGCACGGTGCCCAGGACCACGGTGGCGTCCTCGGCGGCGAAGCCCTCGATGGTGCGGCCCACTTCGTCGAACTCGGCCATGGTGAAATCCGGGCCGGCGGTGATGTTGACCAGGATGCCGTTGGCACCGGACAGGTTGACGTCGTCGAGCAGCGGGTTCTGGATGGCGGCTTCTGCAGCGGCCTGGGCGCGGTCGTCGCCGCGTGCCGAGCCGGTACCCATCATCGCCAGGCCCATTTCGGACATGACGGTGCGGACGTCGGCGAAGTCGACGTTGATCAGGCCGGGACGCACGATCAGGTCGGCGATGCCCTGCACGGCGCCGAGCAGCACGTCGTTGGCGGCGCGGAAGGCCTGGATCATCGTCGCGTTGCGGCCCAACAC
>JBOHXX010000138.1:0-8221 GCA_050737675.1 Pseudoxanthomonas sp. | reverse complement strand
GGGGCTACCTGGGCAACCAGATCTGGGTGGACCGCGGCTGCCGCGCGCGCTTCGGCGGGCGCTGATCGCCAGCTGGATCGCTTGATGAAGATCGCCGCCCTGGGGGCGGCGTTTTTTTAGCGGGACCCACCCCAGGGCACCGGGGGTGCGGGTACGGGGTTCGTCAGGTCGAACTCGACCCGGAACAATCGCCCACCCGGACGACTGAGTTCGTAGACGAAATTTTTCCCTGGGACGACTTCCATCGCCCAGGTGTTGACCAGGGAAGCCTGCATGCCCTGGGCCCGGAACATCGCGATCGACTCGGCATCCACCGGAAATTCCTGGCGCCGCGCGGTGCCGGCATGGCGCGTGTCGCCGCCGTACATCGTTGTCGCATCGGCACTGCCGTCGGCATGGCGATGGTCGTGCTTGAGCCGCAGGCCTTCGGCTTGCCGCGTGATCACCCATGTCCGCGAGTGGTCGTCACCCACATGGAAGGGAATCCGTAGTTCGTCCCCATCGCATTCGCGCACCTGCATCACCAATGCCTTGCCATCGAATGGATCGGGCGTGGTCGATGCTGGCGTGTTGGCGACTATTCTTCCTGCGAACGACTGGCCGCAGAGGCTCGCGATGCTTCGGTAGAAAGTGCCTGCGGGCGTGACTTCAACCAGGGAAGCGGCCACGGGCGCAGGACTGGGCAGGTTCGCGCAGGAGGCAAGCGACAAGGTAGCGACAAGAAAAAGAGATTTGTCCATGCCTGCACCCTAACGGGCGTGCAGACTTGGGATCAAGAGGAAAAATGAATCGTCATGACCAGCCATTCGGCTGTTGAAATCCCAGCGAAGGCAGGAATGACGAATCCATTTTCAACGCGGCCCTGAAACCGCGAGCATTTCAGGTAGAAGAAGACGGTGCTGCAGGCGTGGCGGGCTTCGCTTCCGTCTTGCTTTCGGTCTTCGGCGCACTCGCGGTTTCAGTGGTAGCCGGCTTGGCATCGCCGGAAGCCTTGCCCTCGGACTTGCCGGTGCCTTCGCTGCCTTCGCTCAAATTGCGCTTCTTGTCGCCGTCCTTCTTGAAGTCGGTCTCGTACCAGCCGCTGCCGGCCAGGCGGAACGAAGGCGCGGTGAGCTGGCGCTTGACCTGGTGCGCACCGCAGGCCGGACAGGTTTCCGGATCCGGGTCGGACATCTTCTGCAGGCGGTCGAAACTGTGGCCGCATTCGGCGCACTGGAAGGCATAGATAGGCATGGACGTGGAGGCAGTTCGTGCGGGTCGTGTTCTGAAGTTGGGCCGGAATGGCCGGGAAGCAAGTCCGGCAGTCTAGTCGTACAGCGCCGACCACTCGGCCTCGGCGGTCGCGAGCGCGTCGCGCAGCTGGGCTTGCTGGCGTCCGATCTCGGCCACTCGCGCGCCACCATTGGCATAGACCGCGGGATCGGCCATCTCTGTTTCCAGCGCGGCCAGCTTGCCTTCCAGCTCGGCCACGCGCGCTTCGGCCTGGGCCAGCTTGTGCGGATTGACCTTCTTCGCCGGGGTTGCCTGTTTGGCCGCGGGCGCTGCGACCGCGACGGGCAACGGCGTCTCGGGAATCTTCGGCACCTTGTTGCCCTGCGCGGTGGCGCGCGTGCGTAGCCAGGCGGCGTATTCGTCCAGGTCGCCGGCGAACGGTTCGACCACGCCGTCGGACACGCGCCAGTAGGTTTCGCAGACCAGGCCGATGAGGTGGCGGTCATGCGAGACCATGACGATGGCGCCTTCGAACAGGCTCAAGGCTTCGGCCAGTGCCTCGCGCATCTCAAGGTCGAGGTGGTTGGTGGGCTCGTCCAGCAGCAGCACGTTGGGCTGGCCCCAGGCGATCAAGGCCAGGGCCAGGCGCGCGCGTTCGCCACCGGAGAAACCATCCACGCTTTCAAACGCGCGGTCACCCGGGAAATTCCACTTGCCCAGGAAATCGCGGAACGACTGCGTCGGCGAATCCGGCGACAGGTCGCGCAGGTGGTCGATGGGCGACTGCGCAGGCTTCAGCGATTCCACCGTGTGCTGGGCGAAGTAGCCGATACGCACATCCGGATGGCAACTGCGGTCGCCACTGAGCGGCTCTATGTCGCCCACCAATGTCTTCACCAGGGTCGATTTACCGGCACCGTTGACACCGAGCAGGCCGATGCGGTCGCCCGCCTCCAGGCCAAAGGCCACGTCCTTGAGGATCACCGTATCGCCATAACCGGCATCGACATGGTTCAGGCGAATCAGGGAATACGGCAGACGCGACGGTTGGGCGAATTCAATGGTCAGTTCGCGTTCGGCGCGCACGGCTTCGGTACCGGCCATCTTGGCCAGGCGCTTGACCCGCGACTGCGCCTGCTTGGCCTTGGCCGCGCTGGCGCTGAAGCGGTCGATGAAGCTCTGCAGGTGGGCGCGCTCGGCCTGCGATTTTTCGTGGGTAATCTGCTGCAGGCGCAGCTGTTCCGAACGCTGGCGCTCGAAGGCGGTGTAGTCGCCGGTATAAAGTTTTGCCTTGCCGCCGTGCAGGTGCAGGGTGTGGGTAGTGACGTTGTCCAGGAACTCGCGGTCATGCGAGATCAGCAGCAGGGTGCCTGGGTATTTCAGCAGCCATTGCTCCAGCCACAGCACGGCGTCCAGATCCAGGTGATTGGTGGGCTCGTCCAGCAGCAGCAGGTCGCTGGGGCTCATCAGCGCACGCGCCAGGTTGAGGCGCACGCGCCAACCGCCGGAGAACGACGACACCGCGCGCTGGTGGGTGTCGGCCGGGAAGCCCAACCCGTGCAGCAACTTGCCCGCGCGTGCCGAGGCGTCGTAACCGTTGACCTCTTCCAGCCGGTGGTGGGCCATGGCCACCGCTTCCCAGTCTTCGGCGGCCAGGGCCTTGGCCTCGGCGCGCAGCGCGGCGGCCACATCAATGTCTCCGCCCAATACGAACTCGATGGCCGGATCCGGCAGCGACGGGGTTTCCTGGGCCACGCTGGCAATACGCACCTTGCCGGGCAGGTCGATATTGCCCTTGTCGGCCTCGATCTCGTTGCGGATCGCGGCGAACAGGCTCGATTTGCCGGTGCCGTTACGGCCGACCACGCCCACCCGGTAACCGGCGTGCATGGTCAGGTCGACATCGGACAGGAGCAGGCGCTCGCCCCGACGAAGGGCAAAATTCCTTAGTGAAATCATCTAGATAAGACCGAACAGGCGGTGTGGGAATAAGGACATGAGCAGAAGTTCTGCGACCTGATTCTACTCTTTAACAAATAATTGACGTTATGTTGTGGCGCAGCAGATCCATGTATCCACCTTGCCGCTGCACCGCCTCGTTCAGGTAGTTCTTTCCCGTTTTCGTACTGGAGTACCCATGAATCGCAAGCTTTCCCCCCTCGCCGCCGCCATTGTCCTGGCGCTTTCCACCTCTTCCGCCTTCGCCCAGGACCCGGCCCCCGCCGGCACCCAGGTCGCCAATACCCTGGATACGGTGATCGTCACCGGCACCCGCGTCGCCGACCGCACCGTGGCCGAATCGCAGTCGCCGATCGACATCATCACCCCCGAGGCGCTGCAGGCAACCGGCACCACCGAACTCGCCACCGCGCTCGCGCGCGCCCTGCCCTCGCTGAATTTCCCGCGCCCCGCCGTCACCGATGGCACCAGCGGCGTACGTCCCGCGCAGTTGCGCGGCCTCTCGCCCGACCAGGTGCTGGTACTGGTCAACGGCAAGCGCCGCCATATTTCCGCGCTGGTCAACGTCAATGGCAGCATCGGCCGCGGCTCGTCGGCGGTGGACTTCAACGCCATCCCGATCGCGTCGATCGAGCGCGTCGAAGTGTTGCGTGACGGCGCCTCGGCGCAATACGGCTCGGACGCCATCGCCGGCGTGGTCAACATCGTGTTGAAGGGCTCCGGCAAGGGCGGCAGCCTGGCCGTCGACTTCGGCCAGTATTCGGCGGGCGACGGCAAGCAGACCCAGCTTTCCGGCGACACCGGCCTGTCCTTCGGCGGCGACCGCGGCTTCCTGCACGTGGCCGGGCAACTGACGCAACAGGACGAAACCGATCGCGCCGGACCGTACCAGGGCACCGCGCCGAACACCGGCAACAACCCGGCGATCGGGCAAGTCGCCTTCATCTACGGCGATCCGAAGGTGGACGCCGCAGCCGTCTCGGCCAACGCCGGCTTCGCCTTCAACGACCACATCGACGGCTATGCCACGGCCATCGCCAGCAACCGCGACATCACTTCGTTCGCGTTCTACCGTTCGATCGGCCACAACGCGCTGGTGCCACAGGTCTATCCCGACGGCTACGTGCCGGAAATCAACCAGCTGTCGCAGGACCGTTCGCTGGTGGCGGGGGTCAAGGGCAACACCGACAGCGGATGGAACTGGGACCTGAGCTACAACTACGGTTACAACCACCTGGCCTTCCATACCCAGAACAGCATCAATTACAGCCTGGGCGTGGACAGTCCCTCGCGCTTCTACGACGGCGCGTTGGAGTACACCCAGAACGTGGTCAACGCCGATGTGAGCAAGACCCTGGACTGGGGCCTGGCCTACCCGGCCACGCTGTCCTTCGGCGCCGAATACCGGCGTGAGAAGTGGAACCAGTCGCCCGGCAACCCGGACTCCTACACCAGCGGCGGCGCCCAGGGCTTCGGCGGCTTCACCCCGACCAACGCCGTGCATTCGGATCGCCACAACTACGCGGTATACGCGGGCCTGGAAGCCGACATCACCGAAAAGTTCTCGGCCGGCATCACCGGTCGCTACGAGGACTACTCCGACTTCGGCAGCGAAACCTCGGGCAAGCTGTCGGCGCGTTATGCGTTCACCGACAAGGTCGCGCTGCGGGCGACGGTCGCCAGCGGTTTCCGCGCGCCGGCGCTGGCCCAGCAGTACTACCAGGTGGTGACGTCGCAATACAACGCCAGCGTCGATGCCTTCTTCGAATCCGGTACGTTCCCGGCCACCGGCGCCGTGGCCCAGGCACTGGGCGCCGATCCGCTGACCGCGGAGACCTCGCTGTCCTATGGGTTGGGACTGGTGCTGCAACCGGTCGACCGGCTGTACATCACCATCGATGCCTACCAGATCGACATCGACGACCGCATCGTGCTGTCTTCCAACCTGCTGCTCGGCGGAAACACTGCGGCGCAGGCGTTGCTGGCCAGCCTGGGCGTCAACGGAGTCACCAGCGCCCGCTACTTCACCAACGCGGCCGATACCCGCACGCGTGGCATCGACGTCATCGGCACCTACAACATCCCGCTGGCCAACAGCGAGATCAACCTGACCGCAGGCTACAACCACAACAAGACCGAGATCGTGCGCATCGCCCCCAACCCCGTCGAACTGGACGGCCTGGGCGCCGACCTGCGGCGCATCGGCCGCGACGAAGAAGGCCGCATCGAGGAAGGCTACCCGAGCGACAAGGTCACCCTGTCCGCGAACTGGAAACTGGCCCAGTGGGACTTCAACCTCGGTGCCACCCGCTACGGCGAATTCACCACGCGCGTCAGCGAAACCGGCAACCCCGCCAACGACCAGACCTATGGCGCGACCTGGATCGTGGACGCATCGGCCAGCTATCGTCCGAGCGAGAACTGGACGTTGACCCTGGGCGCGGACAACCTGCTCGACGAGTATCCGGACCGGACCCTGTTCGCCAATTCCAACAGCGGGCAGTTCCCTTACAGCAGCCAGTCGCCCGCGGGCTTCAACGGCGCTTACCTGTATGGGCGCATCAGCTACAAATGGTGAGGGTGCGGCAAGGTTCGCGCCGCGGATGAAACCCGAATGCCCCGGCAATGCCGGGGCATTTTTTCTGGCATGGATGAATACCGCAGTCAGCCCCGGTTTGTCCTGAAACAGCGCATCGGCGACACTTGTTTCCACTCAGACTCCTGCTGGAAACCGGATGCCCCATGACACCGACCTGATCGACCTCGTAGCCGTTGGCCTGGCCCTTGCCTTCGTCCTGGGCGCCATTGCCAACAAGCTGCGCTTGTCGCCACTGGTCGGTTACCTGGTCGCAGGCATCTGCGTCGGCCCGTTCAGCCCCGGCTTCGTCGCCGACCAGGAACTGGCCAACCAGCTGGCCGAGATCGGGGTGATGCTGCTGATGTTCGGCGTCGGCCTGCATTTCTCGCTGAAGGACCTGATGGAGGTCAAGGCGATCGCCATCCCCGGCGCGATCGTGCAGATCGCGGTGGCGACGGTACTGGGCTGGGCCCTGGCCTGGGCCATGGACTGGCCGACCGTGCAGGGCATCGTGTTCGGCTTCTCGCTGGCGACCGCCAGTACCGTGGTCCTGTTGCGGGCCATGGAAGAGCGCCGCCTGCTGGAAACCACCCGCGGCAAGATCGCGGTCGGCTGGTTGATCGTGGAGGACCTGGCCTGCGTCCTGGCACTGGTGATGATGCCGGTGCTGGCCGATGTGTTCGGCGAGCAGGCGGGCGGCAGTACCCAGACTTTCGGCAGCATCGCGGTCAGCATCGGCTGGACCCTGGTCAAGCTGGGCGCGTTCGTGGCGGTGATGCTGGTGGTCGGGCGCCGCGCGATCCCGTGGATCCTGGAACGCATCGCCGGCACCGGTTCGCGCGAACTGTTCACCCTGTCGGTGCTGGCCATCGCCCTGGGCGTGGCCTTCGGTTCGGCCAAGCTGTTCGGGGTGTCGTTCGCGTTGGGCGCGTTCTTCGCCGGCATGCTGCTCAACGAGTCGGAACTGAGCCACAAGGCGGCCAACGATTCATTGCCACTGCGCGATGCGTTCGCGGTGCTGTTCTTCGTCTCGGTCGGCATGCTGTTCGATCCGACCATCCTGATCGAGCATCCGTGGCAGGTGCTGGGCGCCACGGCGATCGTCCTGTTCGGCAAGTCGCTGGCCGCGTTCGCCATCGTGCGCGCGTTCGGCCATTCCAACAGCACCGCGCTGACCATTTCCGCCAGCCTGGCCCAGATCGGCGAATTCGCCTTCATCATCGCCGGCCTTGGCGTGTCGCTGAAGATCCTGTCGCCGACCGGCCAGGACCTGGTGCTGGCCGGCGCGCTGATCTCAATCATGCTCAATCCGATGATCTTCATGCTGCTGGATCGCTGGGAAGCCAAGCAGAAGCGCCTGGAACCCGCCGCGGTGAAGCCGGACATGCCGCCGGGCCCGTCGCTGGACCTCACCGACCACGCCATCGTCATCGGCTACGGCCGGGTCGGCAGCGCACTGGCCGATGTCCTGCGCGAACGCGGCGTGCCGGTGGTCATCATCGACGACAACGAACAGCACGTGGAGCGCGCGCACGCGGCCGGCATCCCCGGCATCCGTGGCAGCGCCGCCGCCGACCGGGTACTGGCCGAGGCGCATCCGGAAAAGGCCAAGATCGCGATCCTCGCCATTCCGCAACCGCTGGAAGCCGGCGAGGCGCTGGCCAAGCTGCGCGCGATCAATCCTTCATTGACCCTGCTGGCGCGCGCGCACAGCGATGCGGAAGTGAAGCACCTGCTGGAACATGGCGCTGACGGCGCGGTGCTGGCCGAACGCGAGCTGGCTTATTCGCTGGCGGAGATGGTGATGTCGACACCGCCGTACCGTGCGTTGCGCCAGGTCCAGTCCAATAGCTGACCTGGCGTGCCAGACAAAAAAAGCCCCGGGATGACCGGGGCTTTTTTTGTTCGAGCAATCTACGATCGGTCTCAGCGCGCTTCGATCTTGAAGCGGGTGAAGGCCACGCCCAGATCCCAACCCTGGCCCTTGCCGGCCAGCGCCAACGAAACATCGCCATTGGTCATGGCCTGCGCATGCGCCGCTTTTTCCGCGCCGGCATGGGCTTCGACCGCGGCGTAGCTGCCGAGCACGTCGCGGATGTTGTTGACCCGGGCGAATTCGCCGGTGCCGTTCTGGATCTTCGACTTGCCGACGGTCAGCCCGCCGCCTTTCGCGGAAATCTTCACCGCCAGGCGGCTGCCATCACTGCAGGTCACGGTGCCGGTGCCGGAAGCGGTCTTGTAGAAGATCGACCAGCCGGCCATGTTGAAGCTGAGCTTGCAGGTCTGCGCGGCCTGCGCCGCGGGAGCCAGCGCGAACAACGCCAACGCCAGGGAAGTGCCGATCAAGGTCTTGTGCATGCTGCCTGTTCCATGGAAAGGGGCAGCCACGATGCCGGGTCGCAGCTGAATCGCAGGCTGCTCGCGATCCTGCATTGAGGCCGGCCCGGGTCAGGCTTTGTCGAAGGCCAGCCC
>JBOHXX010000137.1:0-8244 GCA_050737675.1 Pseudoxanthomonas sp. | reverse complement strand
CCCCATGGGCGCGAGCTCTCCGATCCGATCGCGAAACAAATCAAGAGCTCGCGCCCATGGGGCGCTCCTACGGGGAAACCTTCGGCGACAATATCGCCATGACCTCGAACTCCCCTCGCCACTTCATCCGCGACCTTTCCCTTTCCGCCATCGCCGCCGGCTTCGTCACCGTGCTGGTCGGCTTCACCAGTTCGGCGGTGATCGTGTTCCAGGCCGCGCAGGCGCTGGGAGCGTCGCAGGCGGAAATCAGTTCGTGGATGTGGGCGCTCGGCCTGGGCATGGGCATCACCTGCATCGCCCTGTCGCTGCGCTACCGCATGCCGGTGGTGACCGCGTGGTCGACGCCGGGCGCGGCGATGCTGATGACCAGCAGCGCCGGCTTGCCGTTGTCCGATGCGATCGGCGCATTCGTATTGTCGGCCTTGTTGATGATGGCGGCCGGCTTCTCCGGCGTGTTCGAACGCATGCTCGGCCGCATTCCGGTATCGCTGGCCTCTGGCATGCTGGCCGGCGTGTTGTTGCGCTTCGGCCTGGATGTATTCGTGGCCATGGACACGCGACCGGGCATGGCCCTGACCATGTTCGTGGTGTACCTGCTCGGACGCCGGCTGATGCCGCGCTACGCGGTCATCGTCACCTTGCTGGTCGGCATCGCCTTCGCCCTCGGCCAGGGACTGCTGCGCACCGGTGACCTGCAACTGGAACTGGCCCGGCCGGTGTTCATCACCCCGACGCTGTCGCTGGCGGCGGTGTTCGGCATCGCCCTGCCGTTGTTCATCGTCACCATGACCTCGCAGAACGTGCCGGGCGTGGCGGTGATCCGCGCTTCCGGTTACCACGTGCCGATCTCGCCGGTGATCGGCTGGACCGGCGTGGCCAACGTGCTGCTGGCGCCGTTCGGCGCCTACGCCTTGAACCTGGCCGCGATCACCGCGGCGATCTGCATGGGCCGCGAGGCGCACGAGAATCCCGACCGCCGTTATGTCGCGGCGCTGGCCGCGGGTTTCTTCTATCTGCTGGTCGGTTTGTTCGGGGCGACCGTGGCCGCACTGTTCGCCGCGTTCCCGAAGGAACTGGTCATGGCCATCGCCGGCATCGCCCTGTTCGCCACCCTCGGCAACAGCCTGGCCGCGGCGTTGCGCGAAGATGGCGATCGCGAACCGGCGCTGATCGCGTTCCTGGTCACCGCCTCGGGACTGACCTTGTTCGGCATCGGTTCCGCGTTCTGGGGCCTGCTGGCCGGCGTGCTGACCTTGCTGGTGCTGCGCGGGAAGAAGTGAAACCGCATTCGTGGGAGCGGCATCCCGCCGCGAGCTTTTGATTTTCGATTGCGCGCATGACAAAAGAAGAAGCAAGAGCTCGCGGCGGGACGCCGCTCCCACGATCTTGTCCGTTGGCATTCACTTCAGCAATGTCGACGGACCGTGAGTTCATGCGCGAGTGCATTACGCACACGCACACTCCACGCTCCCCCGATACGCAGGAGCAATCCATGCGCAACTTCAAGCACCAACTGATCGCTACCGCTATTTCACTGATGCTCGTGTCCGGCGCGGTCGTGGCCCGGCCGCACGCTTCCGTCGACACGATGACCGAACCGCAGGTGCGCGCGCTGCTGACCGAGAAAGGTTACACCCGCATCGACGATCTCGATTTCGAGGACGGTGCCTGGGAAACCGACGCCACCAGCGCCGACGGCAACCGCGTCGACGTGCGCGTGGATCCGGCCAGCGGCAAGATCTTCGCCGAGGCCCTGGTTTCCACCTTGAGCGAAGACGACGTCAAGGCCAGGCTGAGCGCCGAAGGTTACTCGAAGGTGCACGACGTGGACTTCGACGACGGCGTGTGGAAGGCCGAGGCCGAACGCGACAACGGCAAGAACGTGGAGATCCGCCTGGATCCGAAGGACGGCAGGATCCTGCACGTCGAGAATGATTGAATGTTGAAGTAGATTGAAAACAGGGAAGGCCGCAGCGATGCGGCCTTCTTTTGGGTGTTGTAACCGATGGTGTAGGAGCGACGTGAGTCGCGACTGAAAGAAAGAGCTCGCGACTCGTGTCGCTCCTACAAAGGCGAGACGTCGATGGTTTGCTGCAACGTGTGCGTCGCGCCCGGCGCCAGTTCGATCACATCCTCGCCGGCATTGGCCGCTTCCAGACAAACGAAATCGCGCCAGCCGTCAGCCGGCGCATCACTGATCGCGGCGATGCCCTGTTCGCCCGGATTCCAGACCACCAGCGAACGGCTGCCCGATGTGACCAGGTCGATGCGACGCCGCAGCACCGGGTCGTGCAGGACATAACGGCCGCCGGCGCGATGGTAGATGCGGTCGCTGCGGCCGGGGTCGCGCGGATCGTGCAGGTCCCATGCGCCGACCTGCAGGTGTTCACGACCGTCGTACTTGTCGGCGTAAGCTAGGCCGTCCAGACCGTCGACCTGCACGCGTTGCGCATCGCCGATACGGAAATAAGTGTGCAGCGCCTGGGTGAACGCCACCGGTGCGGTGCCGGTGTTGTGCGTGGCCAACGACTGGGTCAGGCCACGGCCGATGCGCAGGGTCTGGGTCAGTCGCAACGGCGTGCCAGCATGTTCCGGCAGGGATAGCTCGATCGTGGTTTCGCCCTCGGGTCCACTCGTTGCCTCGATCAGGGTCCACGCCGTGTTGCGTGCGAACCCGTGCTGCGGGACATCGTCCGCCTGTCCCTGGCGACCGAAGTACGGCCAGCACACCGGCACGCCGCCACGGATCGCGTCAGGCGCGCGCTTGCTGTCAGGCGACAACCACAGCAGATCGTCGAATCCATTCGGCACATAGGACAACAACTGTCCTCCGTGCAGCGACAAGGCAGCGGTGGCCAGCGGCGTGCGGATCAGCAGCGCGGGCAGGCCCAGGAATTCGCCTTCATCCATCGATGCCATTGACGACATCCTTCAAGGCGACGGACACGGGCGTCTGGCGTGCGAACCTCCAACCGACGAGGAACGCGCTGAACAGCAACAGCGCAGCCAGGAACCAGGCTGCACCCGGCAGTTGCACCGGCGCCCGTTCGCTGATGAACAAGCCGAAGGTTCCCGCGAACGCCAGCGGCGCGAACACCCCCGCCAGGCTGACCAGGCTCATCAACGCGCCCTGCACGCGGCCTTGCGCACCGGCATCGACCTGGCGCGTGATCAGCGATTGCGTCGCCGGCCCGGCCACGCCCCACAACGCGCTGATCGGCAATCCGATCAGGAACATCCATCCTGCCTCGGCCAGGCCATAGATGCAGAAGCCGACCACGCCGCAGGCCAGCCCGAACAGCAACGCGCGGCGTTCGCCCAGCTTCTTCACCAGCGGACCGATCAGGCCGGCCTGGACGATGACGCTGCATACGCCGACGATCGCCAGCACCCAGCCGACCTGCAGTTCGGTCCAGCGGTACTGGTATTCGGCGAACAGCACGAACACGCTGGGATACACGTAGTGGGCGAAGTTGGCCAGGAACACCACCGCCGCCAGGCCGAATACCTGCGGATATTTCTTCAACAGCAACAAGGAACCGACCGGATTGGCGTGCGCCCAGTCGAAGCGCGCGGTGCGCCTTTCCCTGGGCAGCGATTCCGGCAGCACGAACCAGCCGTACAGGAAGTTGACCAGCGCCAACCCCGCCGCGAACCAGAACGGCGCGCGCAGATGCCAGCTACCGAGGAAGCCACCGAGCGCTGGACCGAGGATGAAGCCGAGTCCGAACGCCGCGCCGATCATGCCGAACGCCTTGGCGCGCTTCTCTGGTGCGGTGACGTCGGCGATGTAGGCATTGGCGGTGGTGAAGCTGGCCGAGAACACGCCGGAGAAGATGCGCGCGACCAGCAGCCACGGCAGCGACTGGGCCAGCGCCATCAGCATGAAGTCGATGCCCAGTCCCAGGCAGGACAGCAGGATCACCGGACGCCGGCCGTAGCGGTCGGACAGCGTGCCCTGGATGGGCGAACTGAAGAACTGGATCAGTGCGAAGAGGAAGCCGAAGATGCCGATCCACCACGCAGCCTGCACGTAGTCGCCGCCGGTGAACTGGCGCACCAACCCCGGCAGCACCGGGATGATGACGCCGAACGACAGCACGTCGATCAGCACGGTGATGAAAATGAAGATCAGCGCGGCGTTGCGCTTGCCGGAAGGCGGGGCGTCTGCGTTCACAGGGGAACCGGGGAGCTGAGGGTGGCGCAGTTTAGCGTTTTTGCCCGCTGCTGCTGGCGCCTACGAATGCTCGCCGTCGAGATAGAACCAGTGGTCGGCTTCGCGCGTGAAGCGGCTGCGCTCGTGCAATCGCACCGCGCTGCCGCCGCCGACCCGGTAGCGGGCGATGAATTCGACTTCGGCCGAATCCGGCCCGGTTTCGCGATGCTGCTTGATCTCCAGGCCCAGCCAATGGGGGCGCGTGACTGCGTTATCGTCGAAGCCGAAATCCACCGGTCGCGTGCTCGGGTGCCAGCTGCGCTGGAGATAATCGGCCAGGCCCAGCACGTAGGCGCTGTAACGCGAGCGCATCAGTGCTTCGGCATCGGCGGCCGGCAGGCCGTCATGCAGCCGGGCGCAACACGACGCATAGGCGTGGCCAGAACCGCATGGGCATTGCGATACGTCGTCCATCGGTCAACGCTTGTTGTTGACCTCGATGAAGCGCAGGAACTCGGCCCGGGTGCGGGCATCGTCGCGGAAGTTGCCCAGCATCTTCGAGGTGACCATGCTGACCCCGCGCTTGTGGATGCCGCGGGTGGTCATGCATTCGTGCGCGCCTTCCACCACCACGCCCACGCCCAGCGGCTGCAGTACGTCCTGGATGCAGCGGGCGATCTGCGCGGTCATCTTTTCCTGCACCTGGAAGCGACGCGCATAGGTTTCCACCACGCGGGCGAGCTTGCTGATGCCGACGACCTTGCCGTCGGGAAGGTAACCGACGTGGGCACGACCGATGATCGGCGCCATATGGTGTTCGCAATGGCTCTCGAACTCGATGTCGCGCAGCACGATCATCTCGTCGTAGCCGGCCACTTCCTTGAAAGTGCGCTCCAGGAACTCACGCGGATCCTCTGTGTAGCCGCTGTACCAGTCGCCATAGGCCTCGACCACGCGCCGCGGCGTGTCGAGCAGGCCTTCGCGCGAGGGATCCTCACCGGCCCAGGCCAGCAGCGTGCGGACCGCGGCTTCTGCCTGGTCCTTGGTGGGTTTTCCGGGTTTCTGGTCGCTCATCGCACATGCTCCTGCGGGGGCGTGGAGGATAACCCATCGGATCATCGCCTTGTCGGCGCTCGATCTATTCGGCCACCAGGGTCAGGGTGACTGATTTTCCTGCGCGCAGAACGACCAGGACGATTTTTTCACCCGGCTCGACCTTGCCCAGGATGCCGAAGAACTTGCGCGCAGAGCTGCCCTTCAGCGGCTTGCCGTTGAGCCGATCCAATTCATCGCCGGCCTGCATGCCCGCGCGCGCGGCCGGGGAAGCAGGAGCGACCTGGGTCACCACGACCTGCTTGATGTCGGCATCCAGCAGCTTGCGGTCGAACTTCGCATCGACAGTGAAGCCGAGCTTGCCTTGGGCGGCATGGGCGGAGAGGGTCAGCAGGCTGGCGAGAAGGAGTATCGCGATGCGGGTGGTGAAATGCATCCGTCACTCCACATTGTCTTCGCTGTTCCGCAAGTAGGCTTCAAGCCTTTCCTTGCGTTGCGGAATCTCGGTATCGATATCGAGCTGGATTACCTTGGCGCCGGTATGTGCCAATGCCGTGCGGATTGAAGGCATGTGGGCATTGTCCGCCGCCACGTACACCCGCGCCTTGGCGAGGAATCCCGGCTTCGCCCGCTTGGCCTGCTTCAGCAAGGCGGTCACCAGCATATCCTGCGACGGCGAGGCCACCATGACCACATCATCGGCATTCATGTCGTCGGACAAGGCATCCCCTAGATAGCGAGCCAGCAGACCGAATTTCGGATCGCTTGGCAGTGGGACGACTTCGGTGACCGGGTATCCGTTCTCCCAGTCAGGGTCGAGGCGAAAATAGGCATCTCGCAGATAGCCATGCCAGGCCGCGATATCGCCATCCCGGGGGGCGGCCAATGGCGAGATGAACCGCTTTCTTTCCTCCTCGAGCAGTTGCCTGCGCCGGGCACTCGCCTTCGTGGCGGATTCGGATGCCTCCACCCAAGCCTCGCCCGCCATCGGCATGAGTGACCCGTCCGAAAGCAGGAGGCGAACATCGACGTGGCGCGTTCTTTCCGTATGAGCATCCTGTTCCTCGGCCGTGGGTACCACTATGGGAATCACCAGTTCCTGTTTTGCTTCATCTATCCGCGGCATACCGCGCCAATGGATCGAGCTGACGCTGCGGGGAAGCGCATCGATGTAGTACTTGGGAAGGAAAGCCGCCAATCCCAACTTGCGGACCTGTCCGCCGCCAGCGTCATAGATCACCACCGCATCGTCGCCCCAACCAACGCCGTGCCAGTTGTCGAACGTTACCGATATGCCATCGTTGGATACCACTGCCTCGACCGGCGCCACGTCGTTTGCCAATGGACCTTTCCAGACACTCTGCCAACGCCCGGCCTGCTTCCGTTCCATGTGCCCGATCGGGCTTTTCTGGGAATCGCCGGGGATGCCTCCCGCGTTCGTCTTGCCGGCCACCTTGTCTTCGAAATAACCCAGCTGGCTCGTCAGGCCGCGCGGATAGATCGTCAGCTTCCAGGTACCGTTCGCCGACGAATAACTTCGAACACTGGGGGGAAGCCAGCTGTCCGCCATCACGGACATGGCGAGCAGCACCGAGAACAACATGCCAATGCCCAGTAACAGCTTCTTCATTGTCGGCCCCAACTCGTCCAGTCCCGAGCTTACCAACAGCGCATGAAAAGGGTCGGAGCCGGCTTCACCCCAACCTCCACCCCAACCCCGACACCCGGCGGGCATGGCGCGACAGCGCCGCCGCGATGACTTCCGCATTCCCCGCGAGATGCAACGTATTCCGCGCGCGGGTCAGGCCGGTGTAGACCAGCTCTCGGCTGAGCACGCGGCTGGCATTGCGGGGCAATTGCAACCAGACGCTGTCGAATTCCGAACCCTGCGCCTTGTGCACGGTCATGGCGAATGCGCTTTCGTGCGCCGGCAACGCGGCGGGATGGAAAGGGCGCGGCCCGGTTTCGGAGTCGCCCGGGAACCAGGCCACCGGCGCGCCCTTGTCGCCACGCAGGCAGATGCCGATGTCGCCGTTGAACAGGCGCTGCCGGTAGCTGTTCTCGGTCACCAGCAGCAGGCGGCCATTGAAATAAACGGGAGCCTGGCCACGGTGGGCCGCCAGCGCTTCCTCGATGCGTGCGTTGAGTCCGCGCGCACCTTGCGGCCCTTCGCGCAGCGCGGTCAGCAGGCGCAGCCGGCCGGCCTGTGCCAGTGCAGTCGCGGGATCTTCGATCCCGGCCAGCGCACGCCAATGCGCAAGCAGGGCTTCGCGGTGCGCCTGCAGCGGATCGAACAGGTTCTCGTGGAAATGCACCCCGTCCAGCTGCCCACTGCGCAACAACGCGAGCGCGGTATCGGCATCGCCTTCGCGCACGGCCAGCGCCAGCGGCGACAAGTCGAAGGATTCCGCCTGCCGGTAGCCGCGTCGCAATTGCACATGGTGTCCGCCCAGCGGACACGTATCGATCTGGCTTTTCGTCGGACCGGCGCTGCCCAGCAAGGGCGCAAGCGCTGCACCGGCGCTGTCGCCCTCGCCAGCCGCGCCCATTATCGCGGCGAGTACATCGCCCGCTTCCACCGAAGGCAGCTGGTCGGGATCGCCCAGCAACACCAGTCGCGCGCCTTCGGGCACGGCTTCCACCAGCTTGCACATCAGCGGCAAGTCGACCATCGACGCTTCATCGACCACCACGATGTCGAACGGCAGCGGATGTCCGGCATCGAAACGGAAACGCGGACTGTCGGGAATGGTGCCCAGCAGGCGATGCAGGGTACTGGCCTGGGTGGGCAACGTGTCGCAAAGCGCGGCATCGACGCCCGGCGTCTGCCGCAAGACGGAAACCGCGGCACGCAGGCTTTCGGCCATGCGCTCGGCGGCGCGGCCGGTGGGCGCGGCCAGCGCGATCCTCGGCGCTGATCCGCCTTCTCGCTGCGCCTGCGCGACCAGCAGCAGCAACAGGCGCGCGATGGTGGTGGTCTTGCCGGTGCCGGGACCGCCGGTGACCAGCAACAGCGAACGCAGCAAGGCCGAAGC